>JBNJFC010000045.1:0-3269 GCA_051746485.1 Pseudomonadota bacterium | reverse complement strand
CGCGAGTTAATTTCACAACCTGAATACCTACGTTTACAGGCGGAACTCAGCCGCAGCGTAGCGGAAGTCGCCGAGCTTTCGCGCCAGCTGGACGATACGCGCCCGACGGCTCCCTTTGACGGTACGCTTGACCGGCTCGACGTAGCGCTTGGTGAGCTGCTTCAGCCGGGGGAAGTATGGGGGCGTCTTATTGATGACCGCACACTCACCGGCACCGCCTGGGTCTCACAGCTACAGGTAGGCAGGCTCAGCGAGGGTCTGCCCGTAACGGCTCGACTGCTGGGAGGCGCTACGCTAGAAGGGGAGCTTAGCCATATCGCCAGCCGCGCGGAGGAAGAAACGCGCAGTTTTTATATTGAGGTGACGCTTGATAACCCAGAGCATCGGCGCCTCGCCGGCGGCAGCGCTGAGTTCACCGTCACCCTGCCCCCCGAGCAAGTCCATACCCTTTCGCCTGCGCTCTTGACGCTGAATACGCAAGGCAATCTGTCAGTCAAGCACCTCGATGCCAACGACACAGTCTTACAAACCCCGGTGACGCTAGTCAGCGCCGATACCGAGCGTGCTTACGTTACCGGGTTACCTGAATCGGTGCGACTTATTACCTTGGGTGGCGGGCTGGTCGATGTTGGCCAACAGGTTAACGCCGTGGCGGCTGAGGCCTCGCCTGACGAAAAGCCCAATGATGCACAGGGAGAGCGTTAATGCGTGCGCTCATCAATGCTGCCATGACGTATTCGCGCACGACGCTCATGCTGTTGGTGGGGATATTTATTGCAGGCTTGGCTGCGTGGCAAACCATTCCTAAAGAGGCCAACCCGGATGTCACGATTCCGCTGGTGTATGTCTCGCTCTCTTTGGAAGGGGTTAGCCCTGAAGATGGCGAGCGTTTATTGGTTCGCCCGATGGAGCAAGAGCTTCGCGGTATAGAGGGCCTACGCAAGTTCACGGCGCAATCAAGCGAAGGCCGTAGCTCGATCACGCTAGAATTTGATGCCGGCTTTGACCCTGACACTGCGCTTTCCGATGTTCGCGAGCGGGTCGATATCGCCCGTAGCAGCTTGCCCAGTGAAGCCGATGAACCCCGCGTGAATGAGGTAAACGTCTCCGAGTTTCCAGTACTCACCATTGGCCTCTCCGGGCAGCTCGATACCCAAGAGCGCATAGCGATTGCCCGGCGCATGCAAGAAGAGATCGAAGGCATCGCGGATGTGTTGGAAGTGGATATTGCCGGAGAGCGTGAGAACCTTTTACAGATCATTGTCGACCCGTTAGTTCTCAATAGCTATGGCGTTGATTTTGATGTGCTATTTAACCTAGTGAATAGCAATAACCGGCTGGTTGCCGCAGGCAGTTTGGATACTGGCGCCGGGCGCGCTGCGCTTAAAGTCCCGGGTATCATCGAATCGCTGGACGATGTGATGAACATGCCCGTCAAAGTCGACGGCGACCGCGTGGTGACGTTTGGTGATGTCGCCTGGATTCAGCCCACGTTCAAAGACCCGGAAGGCTATGCGCGCATCGACGGCCAGCCGGCGGTGGTGCTGGAAATCTCCAAACGCGCAGGCGCCAACATCATCGCCACCATTGATGCGGTGGAAGACCTCTTTGCCCAAGCCAGCAGCCGTCTCCCAGAGGCGTTGAATGTCACCACGATTCTCGATCAATCCACCAACGTTGAGGATATGCTGTCGGAGCTTCTCAACAACGTCCTCACCGCCGTTGTCTTAGTGCTGATTGTGGTGGTCGCCGTGATGGGCTGGCGTACCTCGCTGCTGGTAGGTCTTACGATCCCAGGGGCGTTTCTCACCGGCATCATGCTGATATGGGCGCTGGGGTTTACCCTTAACGTCGTTGTGCTGTTTGCGCTGATTCTGGTAGCGGGGATGCTGGTTGATGGCGCCATTGTGGTCAGCGAACTGGCGGATCGCCATCTACGCGAGGGGCAAAGCCCGCACAACGCGTGGCTAAATGCCGCTGCCCGAATGAGCTGGCCGGTCATTGCCTCAACTGCCACGACACTGGTGGTATTTTTGCCCCTACTTTTCTGGCCAGGCGTGGTAGGGCAGTTTATGAAGTACCTTCCCGCCACGGTAATACTCTGCTTGCTTGCCTCTCTGGCGATGGCCCTGCTATTTCTGCCGACATTGGGCAATCTTTTTACCCGGCGCGCCAGCACAACGTCTGCCGAATCATCACCCGCCTCTACCACGGCTCTCGGGCGTAGTTACCGCTCACTACTTGCTGGGCTGTTGCGCCACCCGATGTGGGTGCTGCTAATTTCCGTGCTATTAATGGCGGCCGTTTACACTGGCTATGCGCGTTTTAACCATGGGGTCAATTTCTTCCCAAGCGTTGAGCCGGATAGCGCTCAGGTGCTGGTGCGTGCCCGTGGAGATCTGTCCGTGGAAGAAACGGATGCCATCGTCCAGCGCGTCGAGCGAACGTTTACCGGCATGGGCGAAGTGGAAGCACTGTATGCTCGCTCATTTGCCACCCCTAACGAGCAACTCGGTAATGACGTCATTGGTGTGCTGCAGTTTCAGTTTATTGATTGGTATCAGCGCCGCCCTGCCAGCGTGATTCTGGATGAAATGGCCGAGCGTGGCAGCCACATCCCTGGGATAATATTAGAGTTTCGTGAACAAGAGATGGGGCCAGGCGGTGGCAAGCCTATCATGCTGGAAGTGAGTGCCAACGACCCCGAGATCACCGATAGCACGGTAGACGCACTCAAAGAGCATATGCGCGCCCTTGGCGGCTTTGAAGATATTCAGGACAACCGCAGCCTACCCGGTGTCGAGTGGCGCATTCAGGTCGACCGCGAAGCTGCCACAAGAATGGGCGCCGATATCACCACTATCGGCAGTGTTGTGCAGCTACTCACTACCGGCCTACAGATTGCAGAGTACCGCCCTGCCGGCGTCAGCGACGAAGTCGATATCCGCGTGCGCCTGCCTGAGAATTCGCGCTCGCTGGATCAGCTAAAGCGTCTCACCCTTAATACGCCGCGCGGCCAAGTACCTATCACGAACTTTGTGGAGATCACACCAGCCCCCAAAGTGGGCACCCTGCATCGCATCGACGGCCGACGAGCTATTACCGTTGAAGCTGATTTAGGCTCAGGCTATCAAGCGACCGAGCGGCTTAATGCGCTCTGGGAAGCAACCGATGGCGAGATTCCAGAAGGTGCCACGATCAACGTCGCTGGCGAACAGGAAGATCAGCAAGAATCCATGCAGTTTCTGGCCACCGCTTTTGTCATTGCT
>JBNJFC010000044.1:0-13784 GCA_051746485.1 Pseudomonadota bacterium | reverse complement strand
GCGAGTGCTCGGGTAAAGTCGCCCCTTTCAACCGCCAAATAGTGCGCCAAGATAGTGCACCCGTAGCGTAAATTGCGCCTTGGGTCTTTGAGGTCATCGGCAGGCACGCCGAGTTCATCTATCCAAAACGGCATAATCTGCATCAGTCCAACGGCACCGGCAGACGAGATGGCATTGGCATCAAAGCCACTCTCCACTTGAATAAGTGCCAGTACTAACGTTGGCGGTAAATTGGCTAATCTGGCTTCCAGGTAGATACGGCGCAGTAAGCGGTCTCGCTTGAGTGCGTCAGTGATGAAACGGGTTAAGGCGGGCGCCATGTGCTCGACCCAGCGCTTTGTTTCCTGTTGGTTGGCGTTGATAGGGGATTCAAACGCGGCTTCAAACGTGGGGCGAAGGGCCGTTTCGCTGGCTGGCTCGGACGCTTGCGGCGCTAGGCTGATAAGCCCAGACGCCGCAACCACGAGCCATAGGCTCTTACGCTGACGCAAGCCCAGCTTTTTCACGCAGAAAATCGATAACTTGCTCAGCGGGAATCATCGTGACGTCGCTATCGCGTCGGCCTTTGTACTCAAGCTCGCCGTTATCCAGGCCACGATCACCAATCACGACGCGATGAGGCACGCCCATCAGTTCTAGATCAGCAAACTTAACCCCGGGTCGGGTATCGCGGTCGTCTAAGAGAACGTCGAGCCCAGCGGCAGTTAACGTTTGGTAGAGATGTTCAGACTCTTCGCGTACGCGCTGCGATTTGTGCGCGTTCATCGGCACCAATGCGACATGGAACGGCGCGATGGCGTTGGGCCAGATGATACCGGCATCGTCGTGATTCTGCTCTATGGCGGCGGCGACCACACGGGTCACGCCAATACCGTAGCAGCCCATCCACGGGTGGCTGGTTTTGCCGTTATCGCCAAGTACCGTGGCGTTCATCGATTCAGAGTATTTTTGACCCAGCTGGAAAACGTGGCCGACTTCGACGCCGCGTTTAATCGCAAGTGTGCCTTTGCCGTCGGGCGAGGGGTCGCCTTCGACCACGTTGCGAAGATCCGCTACTTCCGGCAGTGCGGCATCGCGGTCCCAGTTGATGCCGAAGTAGTGCTTGCCATCGGTATTAGCGCCTGCACCAAAGTCGCTCATTAGCGCCACGCTGCGATCGACGATCATTGGCATATCGAGGTTCACCGGGCCGAGTGAGCCAGGCCCTGCGCCTACCGCGCCGCGAATTTCTTCTTCAGACGCCATGGTCAGTGGGGCCGCTACTTGGGCAAGGTTTTCTGCTTTGACTTCGTTCAGCTCGTGGTCGCCGCGCACTAACAAGGCGATCAAGCCGCCTTCCGCGGCGTGGACCATCAGCGTTTTGACGGTCTTTTCAATTGGCAGTTTGAACTGCTCAACCAGCGTGGCGATGGTTTTGGCCTCCGGTGTATCGATAAGACGAAGTGATTCGCTGGGGGCGGCGCGTTCTGCGTTGCTGCCAAGAGGGGCGGCAAGTGCCTCGGCTTTCTCGATGTTAGCGGCGTAGTCGGACTCGGTGGAGAAAACCACCGCGTCTTCGCCTGAATCGGCCAGCACCTGAAACTCATGGGAGCCGGTCCCACCGATGTCGCCGTTGTCAGCTTCGACGGCGCGAAAGTCGAGCCCCATTCGGGTGAAGATCCGCATGTAGGCGTCATACATCACCTGATACGAACGCTGAAGCCCGGCCTGGTCGACATCGAATGAGTAGGCGTCCTTCATGATGAATTCACGCGAGCGCATGACGCCAAAACGTGGGCGGGTCTCATCGCGGAACTTGGTCTGGATCTGGTAGAAGTTAGCCGGCAGCTGCTTGTAGCTGGCGATCTCCTTGCGCACCAGGTCGGTGATCACTTCCTCGTGGGTGGGACCAACACAGTAGTCGCGGTCATGACGATCCTTGAGGCGCAGCAGCAGATCGCCGTACTTGTCCCAGCGCCCGGACTCTTGCCACAGCTCGGCAGGTTGCACTGCCGGCATTAGTACCTCCTGGGCACCGGCGCGATCCATCTCCTCGCGTACGATGCGCTCTACTTTGCGCAGGGTCTTCAGACCTACCGGTAGCCAGGTGTAGAGCCCTGAGGTGAGGCGGCGGATCATCCCGGCGCGCAGCATCAGCTGGTGGCTGATGATTTCGGCGTCGGCCGGCGTTTCTTTTAAAGTGGCAATGAGTAGTTGGCTGGCGCGCATGGGGTTAATTATCCCTTGATATTCTTAGCAATGGATGTAAAGCCGTGATCGGTGGGGTTGCCGATGTGAGCTGGCAACGAACGAGTGGTGACATTGTACGGCGAAGCGTTAACAGCGGCAAAACTCAAACGTGCGTTAGGCTGTGCTAGTATGCTGGTGTTTTTAAGTGTATTAACGAAACTCTTTTATTAAACCGTTTTGCCTCGGTGAGGAAATAGCTATGCAAACGCGGTATCGCTGGTTAAAAGGCGCAGTTGTTGCTATCTGTATGGTGGCGTTAAGTGGCTGCGGAACGCTTTTCTATCCTGAGCGTAAAGGGCAGATGAGCGGTAATGTTGACCCGGTTGTGGCCATTGCCAACGGTGTTGGCCTGCTGTTTTTTATTGTGCCGGGTGTAATCGCCTATGCCGTTGATTTCTCAAACGGAACGATTTATCTACCTAGCCGCGACTCGGCCTCACTTGACGTTGAACGCTTAAATGATGTCAACGATGTGGCTGAACTGGAAACGCTGCTGTCGCAAAAAGTGGGGCAGCCGGTGCGCCTGGATAACGAGCTGCTCATGGTGGAAGAGGTCGAAAGCCTCGATGTCGCCATGGCGATGGTGCGCATGTCCGGCGTGTTAGATGATGAAAAACTCGCGACGATGTAAGCGATGCTAACGTTTGCAGAAACGCCTCCAACAAAGACAGTCTGTTGGAGGCGTTTTCGTTGATGTCAGCAGCGCTGACGTTAGCGCCACAATTTTTTTATTGTTTGGCCTCGTCATGATGGCTTTTTAGGTACCGTTGAAAAGTGTCCGGGTCATCCGTAAAGGCACTTGTAACACCCCATGCCCAGTACGGGTGAAACGCACTTGGGTCGTTGACGGTGTAGCAAAGTAGTTGGTAACCCGCGTCGCGTACCGCCTTAACGTGGTGGCGCGACAACCGTGGCCAGTGGCAATGCACGCTATAGGCGTCGATAGCCTCGCACTGAGATCGCCAGTTGGCAGGTAGTGCACGAAAGAGTGCGCCCAGTGCTAGCTCCTTTGCATTGGCGTGTTGGCGACAGCGCTTCAGTGCCTGACTATCAAACGACGAAACAATCAACCGCTCAGACGGTAGCGAAGACATCAATAGGGGGATGACGCGGTCGGCCAGTGCTTCACCATCACGTCCCTTGTTAACCTTAAGCTCTATATTGACACCCATGGAAAGTGTGTTCAGAAGCGCCAACATGGAATTCAAGCTGACCATGCGCTCACCGCGAAAAGCATCGCCAAACCAGCTGCCTACGTCAAGCTGGCACGCTTGCGCCCAGCTTATACGGCTAATATTTCCATGCCCATCGGAGCAGCGCGAAACGTCTTTATCGTGCCAAATAACCGCTGTGCCATCGCCGAGAAGCTGCACGTCGAGCTCTACCCAGCGAATGCCCACGTCATGCGCGGCTTTAACAGCGGCCAAGGTGTTTTCCGGCGCTGCGGACGAATAACCGCGGTGCGCAATTAGGGCGGGTAGCAAGATTTCTGGGTGCGTCATGAACGTTCCGTTAGGCGTCGGCGATCAATATAGCTGGAGTCTATCATGAGCGTTGTGACAGCCGCGTTGCGCAGCCGTCCCGATAGCGTTAGCGTGCTAGATTCCCCAATAAAAAGGAGTTCCCCCGCATGTCACAACGGATTCAATTTGCTAAAACTGGTGGTTCAGAAGTGCTTGAGCTGGTCGACGTGACCCCGGATGCACCAGCGGCTGGCGAAGTTCGTATTGCCAACAAGGCAATTGGCCTTAATTTTATCGATATTTATTTTCGCACCGGGCTGTACCCTGCACCCACCATGCCCTCGGGGTTGGGCACCGAAGGCGCTGGCGTGGTAGATGCCGTGGGCGAGGGCGTTACCCACCTAAAAGAAGGTGACCGGGTGGCTTACGCCCAAGGCCCGCTAGGAGCTTACGCCCAGCATCATACGCTCCCCGCTGCCAAAGTCGTTAAGCTGCCGGACTTTATCGATTATGAAACGGCCGCGGCCAGTATGCTTAAAGGACTAACGGTGCAGTATTTGCTGCGCCAAACCTACGAGCTAAAAGGTGGTGAAACGATTTTATTCCACGCCGCCGCTGGCGGTGTCGGCTCGATTGCCTGCCAGTGGGCCAAGGCGTTAGGTGTAAAGCTGATCGGCACTGTCAGTTCACAAGAGAAAGCCGATTTAGCCATGGCCAACGGCGCCTGGGCGACTATCAACTACACCGAAGAAAATGTGGTGGAGCGCGTACGTGAGCTAACCAACGGTGAGATGTGTGATGTGGTCTACGACTCAGTAGGTAAAGATACCTGGGAGATGTCGCTGGACTGCCTGAAGGCGCGTTCCTTGATGGTCAGCTTTGGCAACGCATCCGGTCCGGTCGATGGCGTGAATATCGGCATTCTCAATAAGAAAGGTTCACTGTTTGTTACCCGCCCAAGTTTGAACGGCTACGCGGATACTCGTGAGCGCCTCGAAATGATGTGCGAGGACTTCTTTTCCATGTTGGAAAGCGGCAATATTCATATCGATGTGGCCAACCGCTACCCGCTTAAAGAGGTAGGCAAAGCCCAGGACGCGCTGCAAAGTCGTCAGACGACCGGCTCCACCGTGTTATTGCCCTAATAAAGAGTATGCCCTGAACGAAAACCGCCCTCGCAAGGCGAGGGCGGTGCAGGGGGCAAACAGTGCCGAATGACTAGCCGTAGGCCAGGTTAGGCAGCCAGGTGACCAATGCCGGAAAGAGTATCACCAGCAGCAGCCCCAGCGCCTGGATGCCCAGGAAGGGGAAAGATGAGCGGAAAATCTGCGCCATGGTGATATGTGGCGGACAGACCCCCTTGATATAGAACAGCGCATAGCCAAACGGCGGGCTGAGAAACGACATCTGCATATTGACCAGGTAGATGACGCCGAACCACAGCGATACATCAGTCGGGTCTACGCCGGGTAACCCAAGCACTCCATCAAAGGTCATTCCCTTGATTAACGGAACAAAGATGGGTACCGCCAGCAGTAGGATACCCACCCAGTCGAGGAACATCCCCAGCGCGACCAGAAGTACCATCATCAGCAGCAACACTGCATAGGGCCCAAGGCCCGCGCCGG
Organism: Pseudomonadota bacterium; assembly: GCA_051746485.1. Lineage (GTDB taxonomy): Bacteria > Pseudomonadota > Gammaproteobacteria > Pseudomonadales > Halomonadaceae > Vreelandella. The sequence continues at coordinate 8,464 of JBNJFC010000044.1, read as the reverse complement.
AGATCAGCTCCTGCACGAAGGTCTGACCGCCCTGCAGTATGTAGAAGCCGACGAAGATGCTGGCGCCGAAGATGATCCACATCACCATGGCGGACGCCACCAGCGTGCTCATGCAGGCGGCATGCAGGTTGGGCCAGGTGAGTCGCTTGTGCATGGCTGCCACTACCAGCGCACCGAAGGTACCGATACCGGCCGCCTCCACCGGCGTCGCGATGCCAGTGAAGATGATGCCCAACACCAGGATGACCAAGATGATCGGTGCCAACATCTTGCGCAGCAGACGCAGCTTTTCTTTCATGTCGACACGATCATCAACCGGCATCGGTGGCGCCATATTGATGTTTAAGGTGCCACGCATCCAGCAGTAAAAGCCATACATGAAAGCCAGCATCAACCCAGGGATCAACGACCCCAGATACAATTCACCCACCGATTGCTGAGCGATGACGCCGTAGATGATAGCGAGGATCGAAGGCGGGATGAGAATGCCCAGCGTCCCGCCGGCCATGATCGAGCCAATGGCGATTTCAGGATCGTAGTGGCGTTTTAGCATCGCTGGCAAGGCGATCAGGCCCATGGTCACCACCGCGGCCCCGATCACGCCGACCATGGCGGCCAGCAGGGTGGAAGCGATGATGGTGGCGATGGCCAGACCCGCCTTGAGGCCGCCCATCCACTTGTAGACGACATCGAACAGCTCCTCGATGATGCCCGCCTTCTCCAGCACCGACGCCATGAAGATGAACAACGGGATGGCTGAAAGCTGGTAATTGGTCATCATCGGAAAGATGCGTGAGGGCATCAGGTTGAGCATGGCCTGGTCGCCGACCGTATAGAGGAATACCACCCCCAGGCCGCCGGTGACGAAGGCCAGCGGCAGGCCTGCTACCAATACCACCATCAGCGAGCCGAACATCACCAGCGTCAGTGCACCTATGCCGAGTGAGCCAAGGCTGCCCGAGATGCTGCCCGCTAGGCTCTCATAATCGGTGACTGCGATGTTAACCATCTCGAACAGTAGCCAGGCCGCCAGGAATACAGCGATGACTAGCATCACGCGGGCGAAAGTCCGACTACCCTCATGCAAGCGCCGGTGATAACGGTACGTCTGGATGTCGCGAATCAGTTGACCGAATCCCTGCAGCAGCAGTAGTAGCGCGCCAAAAAAGAGCATGAACTTCACCGGATAGAACTGGATGGCCCATTCGGTGAAGGAGGTCTCGTTGGAATAGCTGGAGCCGAAGAAGTACGCGTCGCTTACCGATTGGGAGAAGAACTTCCAGCCGGTTGTTAGTAGAGCGAGTGTGAAAATGAAGAAGAATATTGAGGTGGCAATGTCCAGTGCCGCTCTGTTAAGTGGCTTGGCCCGACTGTAAAGAATATCGACGCGGACATGTCCCCCTTCGCGAAGCGCATAAGCACCGGCAATCAGATACTGCATGCCGAACATCAACGTCATCGATTCATGAGCCCAGTTGGTCGGCGAGTTGAAGGCGTAGCGAACCAGCACTTCGTAGGTAAAGATGAAGGGAGCTATCAGCGCCCAGTAGGCCACATAGCGGCCAGAAAACCCCGAAAGGCGGTCGACGACATAGGTGAACAGGTTGCCGGGTGGCTGATAGGCGACCTCAACCTCTTGGCCGGGTGGCACTTCTGCGGTGTCGCCACCGGAGATGGTCCCGCCACGCCGGAAACTGCGATCAACGAGGAACATCACCACCAGCGGCAAGATCAGCAGCACCGACCAGTAGAGCCAGTGCGGAAGAACGAATTCGATATCAAGATTCATGGACACTCCTCCGTGACACCATCACTCATTAGCGACGGTTCCGGATCATCGAGTCGAGGGGATGCGGAACAATAGTGATTGTTCTGGTCAAAACGGGTGTTGCGATTTCGCTTCGCAACACCCGATTGTCGAACAGGTAGGTCAGACGCTGAGCATCAAGCGTTGAGCTCGTAACCCTGTATGTCCTCCTCGGTGATCAACGCCACCGCCGGATCCATCATAGTATCGAGGTGTGCCTTGAACAGTCGCGCCGCGTCCGCATCCTTGTTGGCCCACTTGAACCACAGAGGAATGGCGGCGTCTCGGAAGCGGCTGGCATCGTCCTCGGATAGGTGGATGATCTCCACGCCTTTCTCGCGATACTTGGGCCAGGCCTCAGCGTTGGCTTTCTGGATCGCCGCATAGTGCTCGCGGGAATACGCGGCCACTAGGTCATGCATGAGGTCCTGAGTTTGCGGCGACATGCGCTCGAAGGTGCGACGGTTAACCGAGATGTCCATTAGGTCGACGGCCTGGTGCAGACAGGGCGTGGAGGGGGGGCCCATGATGATGTAGTCGGCAACTTGCCAGAAACCCAACTCGTAGTTCACCGCGGCACCGGTGTAATCGGCCGCGTCGATGGTGCCCTTCTCCAGGGCCGGATAGACCTCGGAGCCCGGCAGCAGGGTAGTCTGGGCGCCGATGGAAGCGAAAGTCTCAGCGACGATGCCACCCGGCATACGCAGCTTGATTCCCTTGAAATCGTCGAAACTGCGCAGTGGTATCTTCGAGTGGATCAGGTTGAGGTCATGGTGGACATAGCCCAGCAGCTCCTGACCCTGCTTGCGATAGAGGTCCTTGGCGATGCCGAAGCCACCGTAGGCACCGAACATCATGTCCCACTGGTGGGGTACGGCAAGCCCCATCGGATAGGAGGTCAGGAAGACGCCTGCAGGCATCTTGCCGGGCCAATAAACGGTAAACCAGTTCTGGCCGTCGAGCACGCCGTTGCGTACGGCATCGGCGACCTCGAAGGCACCCGCTACGGCGCCAGCAGGGAAGGGCTCAATGCGTACCTCTCCACCTGTCGCCTCGGCGACACCGGCAGCCCACTCCTCGAAAATCCGGTAGCCAGTAGTACCCGGCTGCCAGGAAGACTGCATGCGAATGCGAATGCCTTCCTGAGCTTGGACGTTGCCGATCCAAGGTGCGGCAACGGCAGCCGCGGAACCTACCGCAGCGGTTTTAAGGAAGTTGCGTCGCGTGGTCGAGGCGTTCGAAGCGCTAGTTAAAATAGAAGGTTGTTCGGTGGATGTCGCAATGGATGAAGCTGAATTAACGTTGTGCTTGTTATTTGGCATGTTGGAAGCTCCAGCAGTGGTTTAGACCACAGATTGTTTTTGTATTCCTATACTGAAAAGTGCACCACTTTGGGTCTCCTTGTGGCGCAGGTAAGGTAACGCTTAACGTAAAAGCATCACTTCACGTAAAAAGAATTTAGCGAGTCCTGAGCTAAGTGCCAATTATAATTTTCAACGGTTGCCATAGTAAGACGAATAGCTAAGACCCAAGTGCCAGTGTTGGCCGTGCTTGAATCACCGTTAGTCCACGTCGACATATGCACCCATGTGACGCATGCGTTGCTCAAATTTCGAAACGTTGTCGACCAAATCGTTAGGGCCGAAGGCGACACATTCCGCCAAAATCGCCTCGATCAGTGTGATCGCGGACAGAATCGAAGGAAAAAAATGCGGGGTCGCGTTGGCGACGTTAAACGTGATTTGCGCGCCCGGCACCAGCGGTGATCGCATGGTGTCCGTCACCACGATGGCTTTTACCCCGTTAGCACGGGTGACGCCTAGCGCTTTAACCGTTTCGGCGCAGTAAGGCTCAAAGCCGAAGACGACCACAACATCGTCCTCATCAAAGCGGTCAAGCTCGGTCAAAAGCCCGCCTTCCAGACCACGAATGAGATGGATATCCGGTATCGCGATTCGCCCTACGTAAGCGAAGTGGTAGGCGCAGGCAAACGTATCGCGAAACCCAACCACTGCCACTTTGCGTGCGCCAAGAATCATCTGGGCGGCGTCGCGAACGCGTGACTGATTATCGGCAGTAAATAGGCGACCAATATTATCGAAAGCGGCATCGCCGACATCAAGAAACACCTGGTCATCGGTGTGGCTTGCTAGGTTACGCAACTGGTTGGCGCGCCCGGAAAACTCGACGGGTCCCGCTTGAACCGCCGACTGAAACACGTCGCGAAAGAGCTCATAACTATCAAACCCCAGCCTTTTGGCCAGGCGGACAAGCGTAGAAGGAGTAACCTCTGCCGCTGCAGCGGATTTACGAATCGATTGAAAGGCAATATCCAGCGGGTGCTCGAGTACATAGCCCGCGGCCAGTTTGAGCTGGGGGCTAAGGTCAGGATACGCCTCAGCCAGTTGCTGATTAATTTCATCTGGGCGGGCAGAGGGGGACGTATCGGCCAAGGGCTCCGTCGGGTCATGCTGAGTAGGGTTTGACATACACGGCTCCTCAATCCTCGGCAGCATGCGAAAAAGTGGTGCATTGTAACCCACGACTGGCGTAGTGGGCAGCGCTGTGTCGAGCAGTAAAGATACATTTGTTTCATGATTTGAATTATAAAAGTACGGGTGTGTTGACGGAGGTTAATACCGGGACTACTATGCGGATAAAACAATTGTGTTTAATTGAGTATGTTTTTAACACAAGTGTTTTGTTCGCCACGGTGTGCCCGTTCGCAGTGCCCACCCACGCTTAACGATTTGTCGCAGGCTTTGACTACCATTATGCCGATTCACACCCATTCTCACGCCTCGTCTTGTCTTACGCTGACGGCCGATACGATGCCAACCTATGAAACGCTGCTGGTTGCTTTGCAAGAGCAGGTGCTCGAAATACGCTTTAATCGCCCGCACCGGCTTAATGCCGTGGTGGAAGTGTTTTATACCGAACTGATTGGCGCACTCGCATTGGCTGAGCGGGCAGAAAACGTACGTGCTGTGATGTTAACCGGCGAAGGGCGGGCGTTTTGCGTTGGCGCCGATATGAAAGAGCATGGCGGTGCCGCACGCACGCTCTATCAACGCCGCCAGTATCTGCAGTTGGGAAACGACGTGTGTGAAGCCATTTATCGGCTGAAAAAGCCCGTCGTAGCGGCGATCAATGGTTACGCCCTGGGCGCCGGTGCGGAGATAGCGGTGGCCTGCGATTTTATGGTAATGGCTGAGAACGCCCAGATTGGCTTCCCTGAGACGAGTATTGGCACTTGCGTAGGTGGGGGCGTCTCGAAGGTTTTGCCGCAAATTGTCGGTCTTACACAGGCGCGGCGACTACTGTTTACTGGTGAAAAAATTACCGGCACGGAAGCCGTACGTATTTCTCTGGCACTGGCCGCTTACCCGCAGGATCAATTGCTTGCTGAAGCTCATTTACTCGGCGCAAAACTCGCCGAGCAGGCTCCGGTGTCGATAGCCATGCTCAAACGCCTCGTAAATGTTAGTAGCGCGAACGATGTCGAGAGCCATCTTCAGCAGGAGCTAGACGCCGTTTTCACTTGCTCGACCACGGATGACTGGCAGGAGGGGGTGGATGCCTTCGCGCAAAAACGTAAGCCGAGCTTCCAAGGTCGCTAACCCGTTGTTTTTCTCGATTCAAGACAGTCTTGCTGTATCGCAAAGGTTAAAGGTTTAGGCATGAATCCGATTGAAGGTCATCTTCCCCTGCGTAGCCCGCTTCACGATATTTTAGCGCCCACCAGTATTGCCGTGGTGGGGGCATCTGCCGACCCAACCAAACGCGGCTACAAAGCCATGGTAGGCCTAATTAAAGACGGTTACCGAGGCGAGATTTACCCGGTAAATCCCAAGGCCGATATGATCTTAGGGGTAAAAGCGTGGCCATCGGTGGCAGACATTCCTGGTAATCCAGCGCTTGCGCTGATTTGTACCCCTGCGGCGACAGTGCCGGGGTTAATTGCCGAGTGCGGCCGACGCGGAATCAAGGGCGCCGTCATTCTGGCCAGCGGCTTCAGCGAAATGGGGGAAGCAGGGTCGCGCCTTGATCAGGCAATGATGGCTGAGGCGCGTGCTCATGGCGTGCGTATTATCGGCCCCAATACCTCGGGTGTGTTCAACCTACACCATCGACTGAACTTGCTTGCCCTCGATAACGTCAAGCCGGGAGATATCGGGATAGTGTCGCAGTCGGGCAACATGCTGTTGTCGCTGGCGTTAGAGGCGCAGCACAACGGCCAAGTGGGTTTTAGCACCTACATTGGCCCGGGAAACCAGAGCGATATCGGCTTTAATGACTATTTGCGCTACCTCGGCGAGGATGAGCACACACGCGTTGCCACGCTTTATGTGGAAGGCTTTCGCGACGGACGCAAGTTCCTGCAGGTCGCCCGCGATGTGACGGCGATGAAGCCGGTGGTGGTATACAAATCCGGCTCCACTGAGCAAGGCCAAAAAGCAGCCAGCTCGCATACCGGGGCACTAGCGGGCAGCTATCAAATGACGGTAGACCTGCTGCGCCAGTCTGGCGTGAATGTGGTGCAGTACTCCGATGAAATTTTGCCAGTGGCCGAAGGCTTGGGCCTTTTGCAGAAAGCGTGTGGTAAGCGCGTGGCGGTGATTGCCGACGGCGGCGGGCAGGCGACTATTGCCTCTGACCGCTTAGCCGAAGCGGGCCTGACCCTTGCCGAGCTCTCGGATGAAACGCGCACCAAACTGCGCGAAATACTTTTCCCACAGGCCTCTACCGCAAACCCCGTGGATGTTGCCGGCACATCTGATTCCAACCCGTCGCTGCTTGCCACCTGCATGGAGATTGTCGCCGCCGACGATAACGTCGATAGCGTGTTTCTCGTGGGGATGTTCGGCGGCTACAGCCTGCGCTTTGCCGAATCACTGCTGGGTGATGAGATGCGCGGTGCCGAGGCAATGGTGGAGCTGTCCCATAAGACCTCAAAACCGCTAGTGGTTTACAGTCTTTACGCCCCGGTCAAGCCGCCTGCACTCCGGCGCTTACACGAAGCGGGCCTGCCGGTTTACACCTCAATCGAGCATGCGGTGCGGGTGCTGGCAGCACTCGGTGAGCGCGGTGAATATCTAGCGCAGTGCGCCTTATTGAAGTCCGAAAAACAAACACAAGCCACGGAAGATGGGCGGACGTTGCTTAGCCAGGCGCAAGCTCAGGGGCGTGATTTGTTGGAGTTTGAGGCAAAAGCGCTTCTCGCGGAGCACGGTATCCGTGTGCCGGTTGAGCGTGTCGTTCGCCGTGTCGATGAGCTTGGTGATATTGCCCGTGAATTTGGCGATCAGCCGCTGGCGATGAAGGTGGTATCGAAAGATATTCTGCATAAATCCGATGCGGGCGGTGTGAAGCTTAATTTAACCGGTGAAGTGGCACTGCGTGGCGGCTTTGATCAGATTATGGCGTCTGCCCGTGTTTATGATGCTAACGCCGACATTGAGGGCGTATTGGTAACGCCTATGGCGAAAAAGGGCGTTGAGGTCATCATCGGCATGATGCGCGACCCGATTTTCGGCCCGGTGTTGATGTTTGGCCTTGGTGGCGTGTTTGTCGAGATTCTTGAAGACGTGGCTTTCCGTGCCATACCGCTGAGTCACCATGACGCCGCTGCGATGGTGGAGCAAATCAAAGCGAAGAAACTGTTCGAAGGCGTGCGCGGAGCCTCAGCGATTGATAAAGAGGCACTCGTTGAGCTTCTGCTCAGCGTTTCGCGTATCGTCGAAGCCTACCCCCACATTGCTGAGCTGGATATGAATCCGGTAATTGCCTACCCCGATGGCTACGCGGTGGTGGATGCGCGAATTATTGTTGAGGAGCCCCAATGACACTGCCGACACTGCAAGACGCCACATTAACGCTCGAGCATCGTATCGCGACGTTGACCCTAAACCGCCACGATGTACGCAATGCCTTAACCGGGACAGCGCTGGCTGACGATATTGTGGCGGTGGCCGAGTGGGCTAATCGCTGCGACGATGTGTCGGTGCTGTTGATTACTGGGGCGGGTTCCGCGTTCTCTGCCGGTGGAAACGTGAAAGACATGGCTAAGCGCGGAGGGGATTTTGCCGGCAACGTTGCCGAAGTGGCCGAGCGCTACCGGCGGGGTATTCAACGTATACCACTAGCGTTGCAAGATGTGGAGGTGCCGATTATCGCGGCGGTGAATGGTCCGGCGATTGGCGCGGGCTTTGATCTGGCCAATATGGCGGATATCCGTATAGCCTCGCGTAAGGCGAAGTTCGGCGAGACCTTTCTTAATCTAGGGATTATACCCGGTGACGGCGGTGCTTGGTTCATGCAGCGTTTGATTGGCTACCAGCGCGCGTTTGAGCTTACGCTTTCAGGCCGCATCATCGACGCCGAAGAAGCTAAAGCCTACGGCATTGTGTTGGAAGTGGCCGAGCCCGACGCATTAATGGAGGCGGCACTGGCACATGCCGAGCGTATTGCCGCGCAACCGCCCAAAGCCACACGCTTGACCAAGCGGCTGATGAAAATGGCGCCCAATATGGAGCTTAAAGGCTTTCTTGACGTCTGCGCCACCTTCCAGGGCATGTGCCACAACGAGCCGGAACATTTAGACGCCGTGAATAAAATGCTGGATAGCATGGCGAAAAAATAAAGAGTAGAAATCGC
>JBNJFC010000043.1:0-13999 GCA_051746485.1 Pseudomonadota bacterium | reverse complement strand
CGCGGAAGGCCAGCGCAGCGGGCGCTATTGGTGTGTACTGGTGTATCTGCGACACCCCGACGATCCGGTACCGATCATTGTGCAGCGCAGCTGGGAGGGCGAGATTCTGGCGCTCCCGCGCGGTGAGGGCGGCTTCGGTTATGACCCGCTTTTTTGGCTGCCCGATCACGGCATGAGTGCTGCTGAGCTGCCAGCTGAAAGCAAAAACCGTGTCAGCCACCGTGGCCGTGCGCTGCATGCCCTGGTGGAAATGCTAGAAGCGGAAACATCGCAGGTGGCGCATGGCTGAACTGCCGCCTCTATCGCTTTATATCCATACGCCGTGGTGTGTGCGCAAATGCCCTTACTGCGACTTCAACTCTCACGAGCCTAAGAACCGCGAGCTGCCCGAAGAAGCATACTTGCGCGCGCTGCTTGCTGATCTTGATGCGGACCTTCTCCTTGCCGCTGAGCGCCCGTTGGTCTCGATTTTTATCGGCGGCGGTACACCGAGTTTGCTGTCGCCGCGTTTTTATCACGCCTTGTTTGAGGCGTTAAAAACGCGGCTGACGTTTGCCCCTGACATCGAAATCACCTTAGAAGCCAACCCCGGTACCACCGAACAGCACCGTTTTAGTGGTTATCGCGAGGCGGGCATTAACCGACTTTCGCTAGGCGTGCAAAGCTTTCACGCTGAACAGCTGGAGGCGCTGGGCCGTATTCACAGCGGTGAAGAGGCCGCCGCCGCCGTTGAGCAGGCCAGGGCCGCCGGCTTTACGAACATCAATATCGATTTGATGCACGGTTTACCGGGCCAAACCCCCGAGCGGGCGCTTGCCGATATCGACCAAGCACTCGCACTCGCGCCGGAGCACCTCTCTTGGTATCAACTCACCCTTGAGCCCAATACGGCTTTTCACTCTCACCCGCCGGCGCTCCCCGAAGAAGAAGCGCTGTGGGAGATTCAAGACCAAGGGCACGAACGGTTGGAAGCCGCGGGGTTTTCGCGTTACGAAATTTCCGCCTATGCCAAGCCGGGCCTCGCCAGCCGGCACAACATGAACTACTGGCAGTTTGGCGATTACCTCGGTATCGGGGCTGGTGCGCACAGTAAGCTTAGCCATATCAGCGGTAGCGGCGAATGGGTAATAGAGCGGCGCTGGAAAACCCGTCAGCCCGAGGCTTATCTGCAGCGCTTGGGTGACTTACGTGGTTTTGTGGCGGGTAAACGTGAAGTAAGCGTGGCGGAGTTACCGCTTGAGTTTGCCATGAACGCGCTGCGTTTGACTGACGGCGTACCGTTGGCGTTATGGTCGGCTTATACGGGGCAGTCTGAAACCGTGCTAAATAAACGCTTACAAAGCGCCTTTAAAAAAGGACTTTTAGAGGAGACGGCGAAAAGTCTTAGGGCATCCCCGCAAGGACTACTATTCTTAAACGAGTTGCTGGCTGAGATCAGCGATGAATAATGAATTTTCTGTAGGACGTGAAGGAGTGAGTGATGCGTTTTTATCGACTTTTAACACCGATTGCGGCCGCTTTATTGGTGGCGGGCTGCGCAACCAATGACCCATACGGTGGGCAAACGCAGCGCTCAAGTACCGCAACGGGTACCGGCATTGGCGCGGCTGTTGGTGCCGTGGCTGGCGCACTTTCGGGTGATGGCAGTACCAGCCGCCGTGACCGTGCGCTTATCGGTGCCGCCGTTGGCGCGGCCGCTGGCGCTGGCGTGGGTGCCTATATGGATCGCCAAGAGAATCAACTTCGCGACAGCTTGCAGGGCTCGCGCATCGAAATCGACCGCCGTGGCGATGAGATTGTGCTCAACATGCCAAGTAGCGTGACCTTTGGCTTTGATTCCAGTGAGCTAACTTCGCAAGCACGCAGTTCGCTCAACGAAGTATCCAACGTGCTGCGCGAATATACCGACACCCGCATCAATATCGCCGGTCATACTGACAGTACGGGCGATGCCAATTACAACCAGCGCTTATCCGAGCGGCGCGCCCAGGCCGTGGGAGGCTACCTGAGCCAAAGCGGGGTTTCATCTGCACGCTTAAACATGATGGGTTACGGTGAGGCTCAGCCCGTTGCCAGTAATGAAACAGAGCAAGGCCGCGCGCAAAACCGCCGCGTTGAAATCACACTGACGCCAACCGAGGGCGCCCAGAACTATCAAGCTCAGTAATACCGGCAGGCGCGGTAAAACTTACCCACAGTAGGTTGGCGTAATCTGCTGTTAATAAGTCTCTAACCATCGGCCCGCCAATTTTCTTTTGGCGGGCTTTTTTCTTTGTTTCTATCCGTCTTTTTAGGTTCACATGCTTTCTTATCAGCACGCCTACCATGCCGGTAATTTTGCCGATGTGCATAAACATTTGACGCTATTCGCCGTCATTGATTATTTATTACGTAAAAAATCGCCTGTTACATATATAGATACGCACGCTGGCCGTGGGTTGTATCCGCTGGCGGCAAAAGAGAGTCAGCGCTTGCTGGAGCATCGCGAAGGCGTTGAGCGGCTCTGGCAAGCCAAGCGCACCCTTAACGACCCGCTTTTGCGCCAGTGGTGCGATGCCCTCACTTCTCTTCAACCGTCACCGGCAACGCTAACGCACTACCCGGGCTCGCCGTGGTGGCTACATCAGCGCTTGCGCGAACAAGATGCCCTGCAGCTTTTTGAGCTCCACCCCGGTGAGCACCGCTACTTAGAAGACCAAATGCTGAGTGAGAACACCACACGTACCTACGGTGATGGCCTTGCTGGTTTAATGCAGCGCTTGCCCGTGGCGACCCCTAGGCTATGCGTGCTGATCGACCCCAGTTACGAACGCAAAGATGAGTATCAAGAGGTTACTGAGGCGGTGGAGCTGGCAATGAAAAAGGTGCGCCACGCGGTGGTGATGGTCTGGTACCCACTGCTGCCTGCGGGGCATCACCACACGTTGCTTGAGGGGCTTGCTGCCAGCGGGGTGCGCAAAATCTGGCGTAGCGAGCTCAGCCTGCGCTCACCTGGCGAACAGCGCCACGGTATGTATGGCAGCGGCATGCTGGTGATCAATCCGCCCTGGGGGCTGGATGAACGCCTTGAGACGGCTATGCACGAGGTCACATCGCTTTTAGGGCCTTCTTGCCATTACCACGCCGAATGGCTGGTGGGGGAGTAGCCACACAGGGCCAAAGAGAATTATTTGCCGATGCAGAAACTGCCAAAAATCTCACCCAGGAGATCGTCAGCGCTAAATTCACCGGTAATTTCGCCTAACGCTTGTTGGGCGTCGCGCAGGTCTTCAGCGAGGAGTTCACCGGCACCGAAGCCGTCTAACTGCGTGCGGCCTGCTTCTAGCGCGGCGTGTGCGCGGTCGAGCGCATCCAAGTGGCGGCGTCGGGCGGAGAAGCGCCCTTCGGTGGTGGCGGAAAAGCCCATGATCTCTTTCAGGTGCGTTTTTAATTTATCCACACCCTCACCGGTTTTTGCCGAGAGCCGCAGCGTCGGATGCGCTGTGGATACGTCGATTTCGGCGGGTTCATGGCTGGTATCGATCTTGTTACGTACCAGCGTCAGGCGCCCGCGATCCGGCAAGCGTTCGACAAATTCCGGCCAGATCGCCATTGGGTCGGTGGCGTCTGTGGTGGAAGCATCGACGAGCAGCAGCACGCGGTCAGCCTTTTCGATCTCCGCCCAAGCGCGGGCGACGCCGATTTTCTCTACCGCATCCGGCGTATCGCGTAGCCCGGCGGTATCAATGATATGCAGCGGCATACCGTCGATGTGAATATGCTCACGCAACACGTCGCGGGTGGTACCGGCAATATCGGTCACAATGGCGGTTTCCTGCTCGGTGAGCGCGTTTAACAGGCTCGATTTGCCCGCGTTGGGGCGACCCGCGATCACCACGTTCATGCCTTCCCGCATGAGCGCACCTTGGCCCGCGGCGGCGCGCACTTGGGTAAGCTCGCTTTCAATGCCATTGAGCATATCGGCGACTTTGCCATCGGCCAGAAAATCGATCTCTTCTTCGGGAAAATCGATGGCTGCTTCCACGTAGATGCGCAGCTCAATTAGCCGCTGCACCAGTGCGTGAACCCGCTGGGAGAATTCCCCCTGCAACGAGCGCACCGCATTTTCCGCGGCGGAGCGCGAGGTGGCGTCGATCAGATCCGCAATCGCCTCGGCTTGGGCAAGGTCGAGCTTTTCGTTCAAAAAGGCGCGCTCGGAGAACTCGCCGGGCCGCGCGAGTCGCGCGCCAAGCTGTACACAGCGCTCCAACAGCAGATCCATGATCACTGGTCCGCCGTGCCCTTGTAGCTCGAGTACGTCTTCGCCGGTAAAGGAGTTTGGCCCGGCAAAAAAGAGCGCAATGCCCTCGTCGATAACGTCGTTTTTGCCGTTAAACGGCCCAAAGTGGGCGTAGCGCGGCCTGGGGCAGTGGCCGATAATTTCTTCGGCCAGGCGACGGCTATCAGGGCCTGAAAGGCGAATAATCCCAACCCCGCCGCGCCCGGGTGGCGTGGCAAGCGCGGCAATGGTGTCAGGGGTATAGAGTCGTTCTGCCATGGTGGTTCCCGTGTTTTTCGCTGTATTGTGATTTCCTTCGCCCTCAAACGCCAGACCCCCGCACAAGGCGGGGGTCTGATTCACGTTAGCTAAGCGAGTGGCTACTTGGTTCGTTTGCCTTTTCCGACGTTGGGGTCATTCTCTATTTGGCGCGTAATGAAGTACTGCTGCGCCACCGAGATAATGTTGTTCACTACCCAGTAGATGACCAGCCCCGCCGGGAACCACAGGAAGAAGAAGGTGAAGATAATTGGCAGCATCTTCATAATCTTGGCCTGCATCGGGTCTGGCGGTGTCGGGTTGAGCAATTGCTGCACGAACATCGACGCACCCATCAAGATCGGCAGAATGAAGTACGGATCTTTCACCGACAGATCCTGAATCCAGAATATGAACGGCGCATGGCGCAGCTCAACCGATTCCAGCAGCATCCAGTAGAGGGCGATGAAGACCGGCATCTGTACCAGAATGGGGAGACAGCCGCCGAGCGGGTTGATCTTCTCCTTCTGGTAGAACTTCATCATTTCTTGCGACATCTTCTGACGGTCGTCGCCGTACTGCTCTTTGAGGCGCTGCATCTCTGGGCCGAGTTTGCGCATCCGCGCCATTGACTTGTACGCCTTGGCCGAGAGAGGGAAGAGCACAAGCTTGACCAGCACGGTCAGCAGCACGATCGACCAGCCCCAGTTACCCACCACATCGTGGATCTTATCCAACAGCCAGAACAGCGGGTTAGCGATGAACCATAGCCATCCGTAATCAACGGTAAGCTTGAGATTGGGTGCCACTTGCTCTAGGTGGTCTTGAACCTTGGGACCCATATAAAGCGTCGCGCCAAGCGTGGCTTCACTCTCTGGTGAGATCTGCTGGATCGGGCCGGCAAACGCCGCTACGTTGCGATTACGTGAATCGGTACTCGCATAATAGAGGTTCTGCTGATCTTGCGGCGGTGCCCAGGCTGAGACGAAGTAGTGCTGAATCATTGCGACCCAGCCGCCTTCTGCCTCGCGGTTAGAAAACTCGCCGTTTTGGATCGTTTCGAAATCGACCTTTTCGTAGCGCTCTTCCGGCGTCGAATAGGCCGCACCAAGATAGGAATTCATCCCGATCGCGACGCCGCTCGACGGGTCAGCGCTATTATCGCGTGCCAACTGGCCGATAAAACGGGCGCTAACCGGCTCTTCAGTGTTATTGGCGAGATAATAGCTAACGTCAACCGCGTAGCTTCCGCGCTCAAACGTCAACCGTTTGGTTACGTCAATGCCGTTGACATCGGCACTGAGATCCACCGTTAGTTCTTCTTCGCCGTCATGCAGCGTGTACTCTGTTTTTTCTGGCGAGTAGGCAATACGGCTTGCTTCATCATTAAGCTGAATGCCCGAACGTGCGACATAGCTGCGTGACTGGTTGTCGGAGAGCAATACGTAGTTGCGCTCAGCATTCAGGCTAAATTTATGCTGCGGTAACGCGGCATAGAGGATGTCGCCACCGTGAGGATCGATACGTACATCAAGCACGTCGGTAGTGACGGCAATAAAGTCGCGGCTGTCGGTTTCGCTTTCTTCAGCCGGCATGCTGTCGCCGATATCGCCTTGCTGAGTGCCACTAGAGGGCACGCTAAGACCACCATCATCTTGCGCTTCTTCTGGGGTCGAGCCGTTACGCTGTACGATTTCGGTGGAAGAAGACGGCGTAGCAACCGGCTGACTATAGTCCTGACTCCATTGAACAACTAGGAGGTAGGCCAAAATAGCCAATGGAATCAGTAGGATAAGTCGTTTTACGTCCATGAGGGTTCTGCCCGCTGGGTGGTGAACATGCTAATGGCGCAGTGTGATTTTACTCGACATATGACACACAAAAGCCTGCCAAGCGGCAGGCCGAGGTCGAGCGGTAAAACGTAGTCGTCAAGCGTCACGTTGCGCTTCGCGTTGCAGACGTTTCCACATGCCGTGTAGCTGGCGATGTAACGTTTCGTTGTCGAGATCATGAACGCCTCGTCGTGCCAGAACCACGATATCAACCGCAGGTAGCTGGTGTTGGCGTAAGCGAATAGATTCCCGTACGAGCCGTTTGAAACGGTTGCGTTGCACGGCAAGCTTCACATTTTTTTTGCTAACCACAAGCCCAAGCCGGGGATGCCCGAGGGTATTCCAGCGAGCTAGCGCCATCATACCTTTGCCATGAACTTTTAGATCAGCGTGTTCGAAAACGTGACGGAAATCCCCGGGGCTGAGTAGTCGTAAGCACCGAGGATAGCCTTGACTGAGCACACGCAATCCGAAATCAGGCGCTCAGACGCTTGCGGCCTTTGGCACGACGGCGTGAGATTACAGCACGGCCGTTTTTGGTTGCCATACGAGCACGGAAGCCATGCGCGCGCTTGCGCTTTAGAACGCTGGGTTGAAAAGTGCGTTTCATAACTCGTTATTCCCACGTGGTTTTTTGACGGAATGTCGATTTTAAGAGGCCCAAACCAGTAAGGCACTGGCACAGGGAGATCTAATTCAAGACCGGAAATTGTAGAGCCTTACCGCGATAGGTGCAATTTTTTTGTCGAGCGACCTTGATGGCCATACCCGCTGCTATGCACCGTTCTGATCAAGATGACACAGTAATAACAATAATAGTATTACTTAAATGATGTTGTTATTAATAGTGGGGATACAATTTGTGGATAAGTGGTTTAAATTGTTTATTAACAGCTAGATAAACGATTTAAAAATATGTGGATAAGCGGTTATTTAGCAGGGGGTTAGCTGTGGGGAAACGGTGCAAAAGCAAGGATAAATCGCCCATGCTAACAAGCGTACCATGCTTATCCGCGGGCTGTTCGTGATTTGGTAAGAGGGTTATCCACAGAAAATATTTAGCCATACGCTGTGTGGATAACTGGCTTTTGGGGCGCTACAATATCCGGCCGTTTTCAACCGAAGGTGAGTTGAGTGTCTCTCGCGCTATGGCAACAGTGTCTGGACTATCTGCAGGACGAACTGAATTCACAGCAGTTCAATACCTGGATACGTCCCCTTCAAGCAGAGGAGGGGGAGTCCAACGAGCTGCGCTTGTTAGCGCCTAATCGCTTTGTACGCGACTGGGTGAGCGACAAGTACGCCAAGCGTATCAGCGAGCTGATTAGAGAGCTTGCGCCGACCAAGCCCCCAAAAGTGAGTTTGACGGTAGGAAGCCGCCGCGTTGCCGTGGCACCGCCCCAGCCGCGTGATCTTGGTAACCCAGTTTCTGCATCGCCGGCAAAACCGTCGGCACCGGCAGTTAGTACGCCCCCCCGCGGCGATATCGCCGACGAGCGCGAGATTGATCAGCTGCGCGAAGAGCAGGCGTCAAAGCGCCCCAAAGAGCGCCAGGTTCAGGTAGAAGGGGGGCTGAAACACAATAGCGGCTTGAACCCCAATTTCACTTTCGACACCTTTGTGGAAGGTAAATCCAACCAACTGGCGAGAGCCGCCTCGCGCCAAGTGTCAGAAAACCCCGGTGGCGCTTATAACCCACTTTTCTTATACGGTGGTGTGGGGCTAGGTAAAACTCACTTAATGCACGCGGTAGGCAACGCGCTGGCGACCCGCCGCGAGAACGCGCAGGTGGTGTATTTGCACTCTGAGCGTTTCGTTGCCGATATGGTGAAAGCCCTCCAATTGAATGCGATTAACGACTTTAAGCGCTTTTATCGCAGCGTGGATGCGTTACTGATTGATGATATTCAGTTTTTCGCCGGCAAAGAGCGTTCTCAAGAGGAGTTTTTCCATACCTTCAACGCGTTGTTAGAAGGCGGGCAGCAGATGATCCTGACCTCTGACCGCTACCCTAAAGAAATTAGTGGCGTCGAAGAGCGCTTAAAGTCTCGCTTTGGTTGGGGGTTAACCGTCGCCATTGAGCCACCAGAGCTTGAGACGCGCGTGGCCATTTTGATGAAAAAGGCCGAACAGACGAAAGTGGATTTGCCTCACGATGCGGCCTTCTTTATTGCCCAAAAGATTCGCTCTAACGTGCGTGAGTTAGAAGGTGCGTTAAAGAAAGTGATTGCCGATTCTCACTTCATGGGCAAGCCAATCACCCAGGATTTTATCCGTGAGTCGCTAAAAGATTTGCTCGCGTTACAAGACAAGCAGGTCGGCGTGGACAATATTCAGCGTACCGTGGCTGAGTATTACAAAATTAAAATTGCAGATTTGCTCTCCAAACGGCGTTCGCGTTCTGTTGCCCGTCCTCGGCAAGTGGCGATGGCGTTGGCCAAAGAGCTCACTAACCATAGTCTACCGGAAATTGGCGATGCTTTTGGTGGGCGGGATCACACGACCGTATTGCACGCTTGCCGTAAGGTAAAAGCCTTGCAAGAAGAGAGCGCGGATATTCGTGAAGACTACAAGAATCTGCTGCGTTTACTGACCAGCTAATCACCGAATAAACTTGTTATCGACTATTTTTGGAGCGCCGATGAACTTTTCCATTTCCCGTGAGGCACTGCTGCGTCCGCTAACGCTGGTGGCCGGCGTGGTCGAGCGCCGGCAAACGCTTCCTGTGCTCTCTAACGTGCTGATTGAAATCGAAGGCGACCAGGTCGCTCTTACCGGTACGGATTTAGAAGTTGAGCTGGTGGGGCGCACGGTGGCCAGCCACGTTGAGCAGGAAGGAGCGGCGACCGTACCGGCACGTAAGCTAATGGATATTTGTAAATCGCTGCCGGATCAGGCCGAGATTCAGCTTGCAGTAGAAGAAGGGCGTGCAGTGCTACGGAGCGGCCGTTCACGTTTTACGCTCTCGACGTTGCCGGTAGCGGAATTTCCTAACATCGAGGACAACGAAGGTAGTCAAGAGCTAAGCGTTCCGCGAGGGACGCTTAAGCATCTAATCGAGTCGACGTCTTTCGCCATGGCGCAGCAGGATGTGCGCTACTACCTCAATGGTATGCTGCTGGAAATCCAAAGCAATCTGTTACGCGCCGTGGCCACCGATGGTCACCGCTTGTCAATGTGTTCTCGCCCAGTGGATGTGACCGTTGAACAGCCACACAAGCTGATAGTGCCACGCAAAGGGATCCTTGAGCTTGCGCGCCTCCTGGACGATAGTGACGAGCCAGTGAGCTTAACGCTGGGTTCTACGCATATCCGCGCGCATACCGGCGATTTTACCTTTACGTCCAAGCTAATTGACGGCAAATTTCCGGATTATGAGCGTGTCGTACCGCGCAACGGCGATAAGGTGTTATTGGCAGAGCGTGCCGCATTACGCCAAGTGCTATCGCGCACGGCGATTTTGTCTAACGAGAAATACCGCGGTGTTCGGCTTTATCTAGAGCCTGGCAACTTAAAAGTGATGGCCAATAATCCCGAGCAGGAAGAAGCCGAGGAAAATATTGCCGTTGAATATAACGGCCCCTCGATGGAGATTGGCTTTAACGTGGGTTACCTCGTTGATGTGCTGACGGTGCTTGATGAAGAGCGTATGCAAATGACGCTTGCTGACCCCAATAGTAGTGCGCTAATGGAAGAGCCGGGTGGGGGTGATGCGCTGTACGTCGTAATGCCCATGCGGTTATAAGCGCTCAACTCATTAGCGTTATGCTGAATTCAAATATTGTCATGGCGGTGTCTCTTGTGTCAGAAGGGGCGCCGCCTTCTTGTATTTATTGGCAGCGGCAATGAGCATAGAGCAGTTGAATTTTCAGGGGTTGCGAAACCTTGCCCCCGTTACGATGGCCCCTTGCGCGCGTATTAACGTCATCAGCGGTCTCAATGGCAGCGGTAAAACAAGTCTGCTTGAGGGTATTCATATTCTTGGGTTGGGGCGTTCATTTAGAACGCGTCAACTCAAGCACGTGATTCAGCAAGATGTGGCGCAGATGACGCTGTTTGGGCGTTTAGCCGGAGAACCATCGACGACAATTGGTGTGCGCCGTTTCCGTGATCAGCGTGAATTGGAGCTGCGCTTAAAAGGTAATAAAAATACACGCCTAGCCGAGCTTGCGGAGGCACTGCCGCTTCAACTGATTAATCCCGATGCGTTTCGTTTGCTTGAAGGCTCGCCTGCGGGACGGCGTGAATTTCTCGACTGGGGTGTGTTTCACGTGAAACACGACTTTCTAACGCTGTGGAAGCGGGCGCGTCGGGCGTTGAAACATCGGAATGCCCTTCTTAGGCGTGGTAGAATAGCACCGTACGAGCTGGACGTTTGGGAGCATGAGCTGGCCAGTAGTGGTGAGCTGATGGATCAACGCCGACGCGAATGGTTTGGCGCTTTTTTACCCGTCTTCGAGGACACGCTTTCGGCGCTGCTGCCGATGAAAGGGCTAACGCTTCACTATGCACGCGGGTGGGATAAAAAACGCGCTCTGGCCGATGTGTTGACGTCAAGCCGCCCAACCGATCAGCAAATGGGGTTTACCCAGCAGGGCCCGCAGCGTGCGGACTTGCGTATCAAAATCCACAAACAACCGGCGATTGAGGTGCTTTCCAGAGGTCAGCAGAAACTTGTTGTGAGTGCGTTGAAGCTTGCTCAAGGGCGATTTTTGGAAAGCAGCGTCAATCGGCACTGCGTGTATTTAATTGATGATTTGCCCGCTGAGCTTGATGAAAAGCATCGCCAGCGGTTTTGCGAACTTCTTGAATCGATGCAGTGCCAAGCCTTTATTACCAGCGTCGAACCGACCGCCTTAAATAACCGATGGCTTTCTGGCACCGCGGTGCAAATGTTTCACGTGAAACATACTGAACAGGAAGACGTATTGGCAAGAGAAAGCCTGTCAGCGCTAAGCCGACTGGAGAGCAATAGTTCACTGTGACTCAGCGCTGACAGCGGTGCCAGATAAACAGGCGATACGGACAAATAGACTTCACGATGGAGTGATTAGTCAATGAGCGAGCAAGCTTACGATTCATCAAGCATTAAGGTGCTCAAAGGGCTGGACGCAGTGCGTAAGCGTCCCGGCATGTATATCGGTGACACCGACGACGGCACCGGGCTGCACCACATGGTGTTCGAGCTGGTGGATAACTCCATCGATGAAGCGCTGGCAGGCCACTGCAGTGAAATTCGCGTGGTTATTCACCCAGATGAAACCATCACGGTGAGCGATAACGGCCGTGGTGTCCCTACCGAGCTGCACGAAGGCGAAGGCGTCTCTGCAGCCGAAGTCATTATGACCGTGTTGCACGCAGGCGGAAAGTTTGATGACAACTCGTATAAAGTCTCCGGCGGGTTGCACGGGGTGGGTGTTTCCGTAGTTAATGCGCTTTCAGAAGAACTGCGCCTGACAATTTGGCGTCAAGGCGATGTGTTTGAGCAGGTGTACCGCCATGGCGTACCTCAAGCACCGCTTTCGGTGGTGGGGCAAACTGAACAAAGCGGTACCAAGGTGCACTTTCGACCCTCGACCGAAACCTTTGCCAATATTGAGTTCCACTACGATATTTTGGCTAAGCGCCTGCGGGAACTGTCATTTCTGAACTCGGGCGTTGCGATTCGCCTGATGGATGAACGCAGCGGCAGAGAGGAACTTTTTCACTACGAAGGTGGCCTTAAGGCTTTTGTTAACCACCTCAATAAAAACAAAACCGTATTGAATCCGGTGTTCCACTTCAATGCCGTTCGTGAGGATGGGGTAGAAGTAGAGGTGGCGATGCAGTGGAGCGATGCCTTCACCGAAAACATCTTCTGCTATACCAATAACATTCCTCAACGTGATGGCGGTGCTCATTTAGCGGGTTTTCGCGCTTCGCTGACCCGTACGCTTAATAACTATATCGAAGCGGAAGGGCTGCTAAAGAAAGCCAAGGTAAGCACGGCGGGTGATGATGCGCGGGAAGGTTTGACGGCGATTATCTCGGTCAAAGTGCCGGACCCGAAGTTCTCTTCGCAGACCAAAGACAAGCTTGTATCCAGTGAAGTCAAAACCGCTGTTGAGCAAGAGATGGGGCGGCTTTTCTCAGACTACTTGATCGAGAAGCCCAATGAGGCCAAGGCGATCGTCAATAAAATGCTGGATGCGGCGCGCGCACGTGAAGCGGCGCGTAAAGCGCGGGATATGACGCGACGCAAAGGCGCACTGGATATCGCAGGGCTGCCCGGCAAGCTTGCCGACTGCCAAGAGAAAGACCCAAGTCTCTCTGAGCTTTATTTGGTGGAGGGTGATTCGGCCGGTGGCAGTGCGAAGCAGGGGCGCGACCGGCGCACCCAGGCAATTTTGCCGCTCAAGGGTAAAATCCTGAACGTCGAGAAAGCCCGCTTTGACAAAATGCTCTCTTCTGCGGAGGTGGGCACGTTAATCACCGCGCTAGGCTGCGGTATCGGCCGTGAAGAGTTCAACCCGGATAAGCTGCGCTATCATTCGATCATCATCATGACCGATGCGGACGTTGATGGCTCGCACATCCGCACCTTGCTACTGACGTTCTTCTTCCGTCAGATGCCGGAGTTAATCGAACGCGGTCACGTGTTTATTGCCCAGCCGCCGCTTTATAAGATCAAACGCGGCAAGCAGGAGCTCTATCTCAAAGATGAGCAGGCGATGGTGGATTACTTAACCACCACGGCGCTTGATGGAGCGCGTCTCTACGTGAATGCCGATGCGCCGGGTATTTCCGGTTCGCAGCTGGAGGCGTTGGTGAATCAATACCGCAACGTTATGAAGCGTATCGACCGTTTATCGCGGGTTTATCCTATCGAAGTGCTTAAGCAGGTAGTGCACGCGTCACGGCTAGACGGTGAAGCTAGCCTGAAAGACCGCGTGACCATGCAAAACTGGATTGGCGAGCTGCAAAAAGCCATGGATGACCAGGTCGCTTATGAAGGTGGCCCACGCTATCACTTCCACCTCAAAGAAGACCACGAGCGGGGTTTGCTGCTTCCTGCCGTTTCACTCATTGCGCACGGGGTGACCACAGAATATACGTGGGGGTTGGATTTCTTCGAGAGCTTGGATTATCCCGCGATGGTGGCGTTAGGTGAGACCCTAAACGGGTTGCTAGAAGAGGGCGCCCACATTGCACGAGGTGAGCGTCAAAAGTCAGTAGCCACGTTTGCCGATGTACTGCAGTGGTTAATGCAAGAAGGCCAGCGAGGCCTTTCTGTACAGCGCTACAAAGGGCTAGGCGAGATGAACCCGGATCAGCTATGGGATACCACCATGGACCCAGAAACTCGGCGTATGCTACGCGTCAACATCGAAGATGCCGTCGCTGCCGATATGATGTTCAATACCTTAATGGGCGACGAGGTAGAGCCGCGCCGAGACTTCATTGAATCCAATGCGCTTGTCGCGAATCTCGATATTTAAATGGCAGCTTCTGTGTTTCACGTGAAACACCTGTGATTGACCCAACGGGTGTAGGGCTATGGTCCTGCACCCGTTTAATTTTAGGGCCTGGGGTTGGGCATGCTATTTAGGGCACGGACTTTTGGTAAATTAGCCAATCTCCGAAAGCGCCCAGATCATCGAATACCTGCGCT
>JBNJFC010000042.1:0-14013 GCA_051746485.1 Pseudomonadota bacterium | reverse complement strand
TTGGCCACTAAACCAATCTCTTTACCGGCATCGCCAAGTAAACGTCGCGCCTCAAACATATCCTCGGCATTGCGCGGAAAGGAGATGGCAAGATAGTCAACGCCGATATCAACGGCGGTCTTCAAATCGGTCTTGTCTTTCTCGGTCAGCGCCGGCGCCGATAGGCCACCGCCCTGCTTGTTGATGCCTTTGTTGTTGGAGAGCTTACCACCCACCACCACCGTGGTATGTACCTGATGCCCGTCGACACCGGTCACATCCAGTACCAAGCGGCCATCGTCGAGCAGTAGACGGTCGCCTGCGACGACGTCATTCGCGAGGGTTTTGTAGTCGCAGCCAACGTGCTCGGCATCACCGGCGTCAGCGTCCATTGCCATGTCCAAAATAAACGGCTGGCCGTCTTTCAGCGTGACCGCGCCATCTTTAAAACGGGCGATACGGATTTTGGGGCCTTGCAAATCGCCCAGCGCAGCCACGCTGCGCCCAAGTTTAGCGGCAATTTCACGCACGCTGTTCAAGCGGCGGCGATGGTCTTCCGGCGTGCCATGGGAGAAGTTAAGACGCACCACGTCGACACCGGCAGCCAGCATTGCTTCGAGTACGCCCTCGCGGTCGCTGGCGGGGCCAAGGGTGGCGACAATTTTAGTTCGACGAATGGAAGAGTAATGGAGTGCGTTCATAGTGCTCCCGGGCGATGCTGGTAAACGGAAAGGCGTTGATAGATTACCAGTATAAAGCACATCACATGACAGTCAGAGGGGCGATATTTCCATAAGCTTAAATCAATACCCCTCATCGAGCAGACATTCATGCTGAATAAGGCCCCAGTTAAACTGGTCGATATCGCTTTGCCACACTAATAAACTGTAACCAAGGCGTTCGGCTACTATCTTGTGTCTTCAGCGCTGGCGATTATGATGAGTTTAACCGTTGCCACGCTGCTTAGCCCGGGCAGCGGGATGACGCTGAATGAGAGCGCCAGTTTATCGGTGCCCGAGAATCCCGGCGTTATCGATACGCTGCTGAATATTGTGCCGGATAACATTATCGGTGCCTTTGCCGAACTCAATATGCTGGGCATTATTTTCACGGCGTTGGTGTTTGGTATCGCGCCTCTCAAAATGGGTCAGTCGGAACGCCAGCACGCGCTAGGTGAACGGCTTTATGAAGTGAGCGAGGCGCTCAACGCGGTCACGCTCAAGGTGATGTCGGGGGTATTGCATTACGTGCCCATTGGCGTGTTTGCCATTGTCGCCGAAACCGTCAGTCAGCAAGGGGTGGAAACGCTACTGTCGCTTGGCGATATGGTGGTTGTGTTGTATATCGCTCTGGCTCTCCATCTGCTGATTTATTGCGGCATCATGCGTCTGTTGGGCGTCAAACTACGCACTTTCTTCCGCGAGACCCGCACGCCAATGGCGACGGCGTTTGCCACTCAAAGCAGCTCGGGTACCTTACCGCTGACGGTTATTGCCGCGCATCGCTTGGGAATTTCCAAAAGCATCTATGGTTTCAACCTGCCGAAACATGGACGGGGCGGCTATTCGTATCGCTATTTCGGCGGTGTTTGCCGCCAACGTGATTGGCGTGCCGCCGGATTTTATCAGTATGGTGCAGATAGTGCTGATTGGCACGCTGGTGTCGGTAGGCACGGCGTGAGTGCCGGGGGCCGAGATCATTATGATTGCCACGGTATTTGCCCAAGTCGGTCTGCCGATTGAAACCGTTGCGCTGCTTACCGCGATTGATGCGCTAGTGGGGTACGGCACTAAATGTGACGGGCGACTTACTCGGTACCTCCGTCATTGCCCGTAGTGAAGGCGAGCAGCTGAGTGAAGAGCCTGTCGAAGAAACGTCAGCCGCGGTAAAAGGTTAAGCGGGCACTGACTAAATCAAGGCAATCACAAAAAGCCGCCTAAACTAACGTTAGGCGGCTTTGTATTTATTAAACACATCTATCAAACCCTAATGCTTCAATATCACATAAAGCGCATGGATGATGCCCGGAATGAAGCCAAAGAGCGTCAGAATAATATTCAGCCAAAAATGACCTTTAAAACCGACCTCAAAGAATACACCGAGGGGCGGCAAAATGACGGCAAAAATCATCTTGATGGGGTCAGTCGCGGTAAATGCCATGAAGCCTCCTTTGCTTTTAGGTGCATAACGCTTAGATCCACCTACACTAGAGTTATTTACTATACCGTAGGGAAGTGCGGAAAAAGTCGGATCATTAATAGACACCCGTGTGCCCACTTGAGACGCAGGCAGAGCAAAAACGTTCCATGGCGTTATACAACGCCTTTAATTAAGTTTTTGTTAATGTACTGGGAGGGACCCCGTGAAAAAACTAACTCCCTCGGTTTGCTTGGCAAGCTGTTTTATATCCGCGCCAAGCTGGGCGCAGCCTGGTGACGCGGAAGAAATGGCAACGCTTGAGGTGACCGCCCCCCGGCTTGCCCGTGAGCTTTATGCCACCCCCGCTGCGGTTTCAACACTTGATCGCAAAGCAATTGCCCAGGGCCAGCAGCGCACGCGTTTGGATGAATCACTGATACGTGTGCCAGGGGTATTCGTGCAGAACCGCGATAATTTTGCCCAAGGCCTGCGAATTGCTATCCGCGGCTTTGGCGCGCGGGCGCCGTTTGGGGTGCGCGGTATTACCGTAATGGCCGATGGTATCCCTTTCACGCTGCCCGACGGCCAGGTACAGCTAGACGCCATTGATTTGGACAGTGCCGAGCGCATTGAAGTGGTCCGCGGGCCTTCTTCAGTACTTTATGGCAACGCGGCGGGCGGCGGTTTTAACCCGTCCGTGTCGCCACAAAAAGCCTGGAACCGTGAAGTTGGCGCGCGGCTACATTAGGCTTACGTTGGCGTGCGCAATCTGCTTGACGAAGAGCACTACGCCAACGTGCGCTTGAACGGTTCATATGGCCGTTTCTACGAACCCGCTCCAGGGCGCAGCGTTTACGGCGGTTTAGAGGTACGCTTCTAAGCGCTATCTAAGACGCTTTATCAATAGAAAAACGGGCGCCCCTTGTGAAAGAGTCATCACCGGCACCCATTATGAGATAGCACTGATGCTGTAGATAAGGGCAAAAACACTATAGCTTGACCAACATTTTCCCTATGTTGCCACCGTCAAACAGGGCGAGGAAGGCATCAGGGGTGCTTTCAAGCCCTTCTCTAACCGTCTCTTTATAATCGATCTTGCCTTCCGCTACTTGCGGGGCTATTTCGTTCAGGAAGTCTGGGTAGCTTGACCAGTGGTCGGCAACGATAAACCCCTGCATCTTGGCTTTGCGCACCACCAGTTGAGATAGGTTGCTGGGGCCAGGGGTAGGTGTTTTGGCATTGTAACTTTCGATCATGCCGCATACGGCGATGCGCGCGCCTTCATTTAACTGACTAAGCGCTGCCTCAAGGCATATACCGCCGACGTTTTCGTAATACACATCAATACCGTTGGGGCTGGCAAGCTTAATGGCGTCGCTTAGCTCCTGTGCGGTACGCTCGCGATAGCTAACCGGTTCGACACCGAGGGATTCCAGCCAAGCGAGCTTATGAGCCGCGCCCGCAATACCGACCACATGACAGCCTTTCGCTTTGGCCAACTGTACTACCAGGGAGCCGACCGCACCGCTAGCGGCGCTGACTAAAACGTTATCGCCCGGTTTGCATTCGGCAATGACGTTGAGACCGGTCCAGGCGGTCATACCGGGCATCCCCAGAATACCCAAGTACGCCTGCTCGGGAATGTCGATATCGGGTAGTGGGGTAACGCTTTGCGCTGGCAGTTGGGCAATATCCCGCCAACCCCCCATATGGCTGACGTTGTCGCCCACTTTCACGCTTGGATCCTTCGTCTCGATAATTTCGCCAATAGCGCCGCCTTCCATGGGCTTGCCTATGTCAAACGGCTCCACATAGGTACGAACACCGCTCATGCGGCCACGCATGTAAGGGTCAACGGAGAGCCAGCGGTTACGAATCCGTACTTCGCCCTCGGCTAAATCAGGCAGGGTTTGCGTTTCCAGTTTAAAAAGTGTGCGGTCGGGTAGGCCGTTGGGATAATCGGTAAGCGTATAAAATTGCGACTTCATAAATGCCTCCTGCGAATACATACCACACGAATAAATGGAGTGAGGAACGCCTTCAGCATAAAGATCATTAGCCTGCTTGCAAGTTCGATAACGTATACGCAAGAGGGCGCATAATCAAAACCGCCACGGCGGTTAGGCCGTGGCGGTTTGTAGACAACAAAGTTCGCTTATTGATTAGCGATTTTTTGCGTCACTTCGTTAGCCGCTTTCTGCGTCACTTCAGTGGCGTTTTTCACGTTTTGTTCCGCCATCTTTTGGCTTTCCTGCATGAAGGTTTGCCCTAGCGAGGTAAGCTTTTCCGCATCGTTTTTAAAGCGCTCAGCCATGTCGCCTGCGGCTTTCTGCTGGCTATCCATCGCTTTTTTCAGGCTGTCTCCGTCTTGGACATCTAGCCATGTGCGCATCTGCGAAACCGACATATCGGTGTAAGCACGGGCAGCGTCAAGCTGAGCGCTCACTACCTGATCGTAGTAATCAAGCGCGGCAACCGTGTAGCTACGCATGGGCGAAACAAAAATAGTGTTGAGCTGTTGCGTATTTTTTTCAGCGGCCTTATTCATGGCACGTTCTCCTGCAGTGAGTTAACTCGTCAGCAGCAGCGCTGCTAGCGGTTTCAAGAGGCGTTAACCTCTTCTGATATGCAAGCTAGCAGGGCTTATTGTGCAGTGCAACATGAATTTTCTCATTCCTTAGCCTGCCGGCAAATCGCGCACCGTGAAGGCTCTAGCCGCCAATCCGTCATACTGGGCTAGCATGCGTTCAAACCAGTGTGCGACGTCATCGTCCGGGGGCACGAGCGCCTGTTCTGACACGCAATACGCCCACATCATGCTGCCAAACAACAAATAATCGACACCGCTGGGCGCTTCGCCATCGAGGAAGGGCGTTTCACGCAATAATTCGCGTACCGGCGCTAACGTTTTCTGCAACGCCTGGCGCCCTTGTTCCGGCTGATGGAACGCTTCTAGCGTGCAGCCAAAACGGGCTTCACGGGTTTCCCGAAAATAGGCGCGATCATCGGGGTGAATGGCGGCAAGCAAATCCAGCGCCACGATGCGAAATAGCGAGGGTGTGACACTACGCTCAACAAAGTGCTTAAAAAACAGCGCACGCTGATAGCTTACCCCTTCGCCTAAAAGCGGTGCCTCGGGGTAGGCGGCATCTAAGTAACGCATGATCTCGAAACTATCGGTCACAACCTTATCGCCGTCGCATAACACCGGCACTTTGTCGTAATCAGCGAAGGCGAGCTCGTCTTTTTGCAAAAACCGCCAAGGCTTAAAATGGGTCTCTAGCCCTTTATGCGCGAGCGACATCCGCACGCGCCAGCAGTAAGGGGAAAAACGCAGCCGTTCATCGAGACCACACAAATCATAGAGCGTACGTGTCATCGCAGTATCCTTATTACTCTTGTTAGTGAGCGTTTCACCATGGCCGTACTTCGCGACGTTAGCAAGTGGGTCAGCGCTTGCTCAAGCCAACCCATGTGTAGCGCTGTAACCCATAATTGTCTATTAGTCTAACGGCTTCTTCCACGGCAATTTTTTATTCCTAGCTGAATACTTATAAGAAACAATGCATTAGCCCTATCAGCGTGGCACTGTTTTGCATTTTTTATAAAAAACATTTGGTAAGACCAATTTTCCAACGGTGGTCAATCCTCCACCGACTCCGTATCTTTCGCTGCGACATGCGAGTCGCTTTGGCGGCTAAAAGTCTTTCTGGAGCACATCACCAATAACGAAGGGAAGTTCCTCCCATGAATGAAACAACTCTTGCACTTTTTGCTTTCGTGCCGCTGGTACTGGCAGGCGTGCTGTTGATCGGGTTTCGGATGGCAGCCAAAACAGCCATGCCGATTGTCTTCGTGGTCACCGCACTGATTGGCCTTCTCGCTTGGGACATGGCGTTTTCGCGTATTCTGGCGTCAACGTTCCAAGGGCTCATTCTGACGGTTGCGATTCTGTGGATTATCTTCGGGGCCATTCTCCTGCTAAATACGCTTAAGCATTCCGGCGGTATTACGGCTATTCGCAAAGGCTTTTCGGGCATCAGCCCTGACCGCCGGGTACAGGCGATTATCGTCGCGTGGCTGTTTGGCTGCTTTATCGAAGGCGCTTCCGGATTTGGTACACCGGCCGCCGTCGCCGCCCCCCTATTGGTGGCGTTAGGCTTCCCGGCGCTGGCTGCCGTCGTCGTGGGCATGATGATTCAGTCTACGCCGGTCTCCTTTGGCGCGGTCGGTACGCCGATTGTCGTGGGGGTCACCGGCGGCTTGGACCGTGGTGGCATCACCGAAGCGCTGGAAACCGGCGGCTACACCTGGATGGAGTATTTCCGTTTGATTGCGGGTGAAGTGGCAGTGATCCACGGCCTCGTGGGCGTTTTGATGCCGCTGATCATGGTCGTCATCATGGTGCGCTTCTTCGGCGCTAATCGCTCCTGGAAAGAAGGCCTTTCGATCACGCCGTTCGCGCTGTTTGCCGGCGTGGCCTTCGTGGTGCCTTATATGCTGGCGGGCGTGCTGCTTGGGCCTGAGTTCCCGTCGATGATTGGCGCCATGGTCGGTCTGGCTATCGTCGTACCGGCGGCGCGTCGTGGCTTCTTGATCCCCAAAGACACCTGGGACTTCCCCGAGTCGACCTCCTGGCCGGATGAGTGGATCGGCAAGCTGGAACTCAAAATGGACGACATTGCTGGCAAAGCCCCGATCTCTACCTTCATGGGCTGGCTGCCGTACGTACTGCTCGCGGTCTTCTTGGTCGCTTCCCGCGTGATCGAGCCACTGAAAAACGCCCTGACATCCTTTGCATTTGGCTGGAACGACATCCTTGGCGAAGGCATTGGCGGTAGCATTCAGCCGCTTTACCTACCGGGCGGCATTCTGCTGGCCGTGGTATTGGTGACCGCAGTGTTACACCGCATGAAACTCGGCGAGCTAAAAGCGGCGTTTAGCGACTCATCGAAAACCATCCTAGGCGCCGGTTTTGTGTTGATCTTCACCATTCCGATGGTGCGTATTTTGATCAACTCAGGCGTTAACGGCTCGGATCTTGTCTCCATGCCGGTTGCCATGGCACGCTTCGTGGCCGATGGCGTCGGTGGCGTGTATCCGTTCTTCGCGCCGATGGTCGGCGCTCTGGGGGCCTTTATTGCCGGTTCGAACACCGTTTCTAACCTGATGCTGTCAGACTTCCAGTTCAACGTGGCGAACCAGCTCGGGGTCTCCACGGCCTTTATGGTAGCGCTGCAAGCCGTCGGCGCGGCCGCTGGTAACATGATTGCCATTCACAATGTGGTGGCGGCATCGGCAACGGTTGGGCTGCTGGGACGAGAAGGCACCACCATCCGTAAAACCATCTTGCCGACCATCTACTACCTTGTCGCCACCGGCTTGATAGCGCTGATTGGCTTTTATGTCATCGGCATTAGCGATCCGCTGGTCGCCGCGCTGAGCGGATAAACCTCGCCCATTGTCACTACTTTCGCCGGGGCAACCCCGGCGAAAGTCATTACCGCACCGAAGGCATGCTGCGTAAGGTATTCGAGCAACGGCACGCATATCGCCTGGCCATCACTCCTGACACTGTCCCACTTTACTGCCTTGGAGGCTGCTCTTCGCCACATCCGGCATTCCTTGCCATACTTCCTTCGTTCAACAACTTCTTCTGCCCACTCGACGACCCTTGCGATACAGCGTTGATCGGTAGACTAAGGAGCTTGCTATGCCCTCTTCTTCCCTCATTGATGCGCTCTCTACTGCGGTAGGTCCGAACAATGTCGTCACCGACACGGTCGCCAAACGCCCTCACGAAACGGGGTATCGCTCCGGTTCCGGCGAGGCAGCCGCCGTGGTCTACCCTGAGACGCTGCTAGCGCTGTGGCAGACGCTGCAAGCGTGTCATCAGCATGACGCCATCATGATTCCGCAAGCGGCCAACACCGGTTTGACCGAGGGCTCGACGCCCAAAGACGAGTACCCGCGTCCGGCCGTCGTTTTGAGCACGATGCGCCTAAAAGGCCTACACTTGCTGGATGAAGGGCGCCAAGTCGTCGCCCTTCCCGGCGCCACTCTGTTCGAACTCAGCCAGGAGCTCGCGCCCATCGGTCGCGAACCGCACTCGGTCATCGGCTCGACATCGATCGGCGCCACCGTGATCGGCGGTGTGTGCAACAACTCCGGCGGCGCGTTATGCCGACGCGGGCCAGCATATACCGAGCTTGCACTCTACGCCCGCATCAATGAAAACGATGAACTCGAACTGATTAATGAGCTGGGCATCGACCTCGGTGACACGCCCGAAGAGATTTTGCCGCGCGTCGAAAAGGGTCACTTTCCGGCTGATAGCGTGCACCATGATGCCGGCAAAGCCTCCGATGATGATTATCACAACATCATTCGCGGGGTGGATAAGCCTAGCCCTGCGCGTTACAACAACGACCCCCGCCTGCTGTCTGGCGCTTCCGGCAGTGCCGGCAAGGTGGTGGTCTTTGCCGTCCGCCTGGATACCTTCGAGCAGGAGCAGGATGTCACCACCTATTACGTCGGTACCAATGACACGCAAGCGCTCGCCGATTTTCGCTTTCGCTTCCTCAGCGAGGCATCGCGGCTGCCGATCACCACGGAGTACCTTCATCGCGACCTGTTCGACGTCGCCAAACGCTACGGCAAGGACAGCTTCCTGCTGATCAAATGGCTGGGGACACAGCGGCTGCCGGCGGCATTCCGGCTCAAAAACCGCGTCGACGCTGCATTTCGCAAGCTACCGCTGCTACCGACGCCACTCACCGATCACGTGCTGCAGGCATGCTCGCGGCTACTGCCCTCACCCCTGCCCAAGCGGCTGCATGAGTGGCGCGATGCCTATGAGCATCACCTGATCATTCGCGTCAACGGCAACATGACCGAGGAAACCGAGCGCTTTTTGGATGCGTGCTTCGATCACGACGCTTGGTTTCGCTGCACTGCGGATGAGGCTGAACGCGCCATGCTGCATCGCTTTGCCGCTGCCGGCGCCGCGGTGCGCTACCGCACCATTCACCACCAGGAGGTTGAGGATATTCTGGCGCTGGATATCGCGCTGGCCCGCAACGATCCCCAGTGGTTTGAGCAGTTACCCGAAAGCGTTTCAAAGGATATCGTGCACCGGCTCTACTACGGCCACTTTTTCTGCCACGTCTTTCATCAGGATTATATCTTCCGCCGCGGTGCCGATGTCGCTGCGTTGAAGAAGGCGATGCTGGAGATTCTCGATCAGCGTGGCGCGGAATACCCCGCCGAGCACAACGTCGGCCACCTGTACCCGGCGAAGAAAGACCTGGCAGCGTTTTATCGCTCACTGGACCCAACCAATCGCTTTAACCCGGGCATTGGCAAGATGCCGCGAACGCCCTATTACACGCAGCGATGACAGGCTGCTGTACAGCGTTACCTGGTGGGATAGCGGCTTTTTCACTACAAGAATAGATTTATGAAAACGTTTTCCATAGAATCGATAGCAGTGGCATTTTTCTGCCCATACCTCCTCGGGAGCTTTTATGAACATCCTTTACGACGAGCGCCTTGACGGCGAGTTGCAATCGTTTGAAAAAGCCGACGTCTTACGCGATCTGCAAGAGGCGGCACCGTCACTGACGCTTTTGCATCGCGAAGAGGACCTGCATCCTTTCGAGTGCGATGGTCTTGCCGCCTACCGCATTCTGCCCATGCTGGTCGCGCTACCGGAAACCCTCGACGAGGTAAAAACACTGCTCAAACGCTGTCATGCCCTCGGGGTACCGGTGGTGACCCGTGGCGCCGGCACAGGCCTCTCCGGTGGCGCGCTACCCCTTGAGCGCGGCGTACTGCTGGTGATGTCCCGCTTCAAGCAGATTTTAAGCGTCGACCCGGACGCCCGCGTGGCGCGCGTCCAACCCGGCGTGCGCAACCTGGCGATCTCCGAGGCCGCCGCCCCTTACGGGCTCTATTACGCGCCGGATCCGTCCTCGCAAATTGCCTGTTCGATCGGCGGCAACGTGGCGGAAAACGCCGGCGGCGTCCACTGTTTGAAGTACGGCCTTACCGTGCATAACGTCATGCGCGTGGATGTCGTCACCATCGAAGGCGAGACCATGACGCTGGGCTCGGAAGCGCTCGACGCCCCCGGGTTCGATCTACTGGCGCTGATGAACGGCTCGGAAGGCATGCTCGGCGTGGTCACCGAGATCACGGTGAAGCTACTGCCCAAGCCGGAAACCGCCAAGGTGCTAATGGCAAGCTTTGACGACGTCGAGAAAGCCGGCCGCGCCGTGGGCGACATCATCGCCGCGGGCATTATCCCCGGCGGGCTGGAGATGATGGACAAGCTCGCGATCAAAGCCGCTGAAGACTTCGTCAAGGCCGGTTACCCGGTCGAGGCCGAGGCGATTCTATTGTGCGAGCTTGACGGCGTTGAAGCCGACGTCGACGACGACTGCGATACGGTGCGTGCGGTGTTGGAGAAAGCCGGCGCTACCGATATTCAGCAGGCCCGCGACGAAGCCGAGCGCGCCAAGTTCTGGGCCGGGCGTAAGAATGCCTTCCCCGCGGTGGGCCGCATGTCGCCGGACTATTACTGCATGGACGGCACAATACCGCGCCGCGAACTGCCCCGGGTGCTCAAAGGCATCGCCGCGCTGTCGGAGGAGAGCGGCTTGAAAGTCGCCAACGTCTTCCACGCCGGCGACGGCAACATGCACCCGCTGATTCTGTTCGATGCCAACCGCGAAGGGGAGCTGGAACTCGCCGAGGACGTGGGCGGCAAGATCCTCGAACTCTGCGTGGCCGCCGGCGGCTCCATCACCGGTGAGCACGGCGTTGGCCGCGAAAAGATCAATCAGATGTGCAGCCAGTTCCAACCCGATGAACTCACCGTTTTCCACGCGCTGAAGGCGGCGTTTGACCCGGATCGCTTGCTGAACCCCGGCAAGAATATCCCCACGCTTGCCCGCTGCGCCGAGTTTGGCGCCATGCACGTTCATAACAATGAGCTTCCACACCCGGAACTGCCCCGTTTCTGATTGGCCGTAGGAAAGACTATGACTAACACCGTGACTGACACCGCTGATCGTGATATCGCCGAGGCGCTTTGCGAGCAGGTAAAAAAGGCCCACGCCAATCGCACGCCGCTTCGCATCGTCGGCGCCGATACCCGCGCCTTTTACGGCCGACCCGTGGAGGGAGAGCCCCTTAATATCGCCGAGCACAGCGGCATTGTTCACTACGACCCGGTTGAGCTAGTCGTGACCGTGCGCGCTGGCACTCCCATCAACGCGCTGGAAGCCGCGCTCGCCGAGCATAACCAGATGCTCGCCTTCGAGCCGCCGCGCTTTGGCGAGGCCAGCACCATCGGCGGCGCCGTGGCCACCGGTCTCTCTGGCCCTAGGCGCCCTTGGGCCGGCGCCGTGCGCGATTTCGTTCTCGGCTCCCACGTGATCACCCAAGAAGGCAAACTCCTACGCTTTGGTGGCGAGGTGATGAAAAACGTCGCCGGCTACGATATGTCGCGTTTAATGGCCGGCGCCCAGGGCACGCTCGGCGTGCTGACGGATATCTCCTTTAAGGTGCTGCCCAAACCCACCGCGAGCCACAGCCTGAAGCTTTCAATGGCTCTGAGCGACGCGCTTAAAAAACTCGCCGAACTCGGCCGCCAGCCGCTGCCGATTACCGCCGCCGCCTGGCACGATGGAGCACTTTTCCTGCGCTTGGAAGGCGGTAAAAGCTCGGTCAACGCAACCCGCGACCGGCTGGGTGGCGAAGCGCTCGATGCAGAGTTCTGGCGGGAGTTGCGCGACTTGGAGCACACATTCTTCACCCAAAATAACGACAAGGCGCTATGGCGGCTGTCGCTGCCCCCCAACACCGCGCCGCTAGCGCTGGATATCCCCGAAAGCGATATCTTCTACGATTGGGCCGGCAGCCAACGCTTTGTCAAAACCTCACTCGATGCCGAGACAATGCGCCAGGCGTGTCAACACGCAGGCGGCCATGCCACCTGCTATACGCCAGCGGCATACGGCGGCGCGGCCAACCCCTTCACCCCGCTCCACCCGGTGGTGGAGAAGTATCACCGCAACCTGAAGGCGGAGCTTGATGCCCGCGGTATCTTCAACCCCGGTCGTCTTTATGCGGCGTTTTAATCCCGCGCGCTTTATTGAGGAGAGCTGACATGCAGACGAACTTTACCGACGCCGACCGCCAGAAACCGCATATCCAGGAAGCGGAGCGCATTCTGCGCACCTGCGTACACTGCGGCTTTTGCAACGCCACCTGCCCCACCTACCAACTACTGGGCGACGAGCGCGACGGCCCGCGTGGGCGCATCTATTTAATGAAGGAGCTGTTAGAGAGCCCGGAAGATGACGATCAGGTCACCGAAGAAACGCGACTTCACCTCGACCGCTGCCTGACGTGCCAGAACTGCGAAACCACCTGTCCCTCGGGGGTGGAATACCATAAGCTGCTCAATATCGGCCGCGCCGAAATTGAACGCCGCGTGCCGCGCCCGGCCGCCGAGCGTGCGCAGCGCTATGCGCTACGAAAAATGCTAGTAGAGCCGAAGCGCTTCGCCGCGCTGTTAAAACTCGGCCAAACGTTTAAGCCGCTCGTTCCGGGAAAATTGCGCGACAAGATGCCGGCCTCCCCCGTCGACGCTGGCAAGCGCCCCGCTGCCGAGCGCCATACACGCCGTGTACTTATGCTGGAAGGCTGCGTGCAGCCCGGACTTTCGCCCAACACCAACGCCGCAACGGCGCGGGTACTCGACCGCCTGGGCATCAGCGTGACACCGGTGACCGAAGCCGGCTGCTGCGGCGCGATTGATTTTCACATGAACGCCCAGGAAGAGGGCCGTGAGCGCATTCGCGCCAACATTGACGCTTGGTGGCCACACGTCGAGCAGGGCGCCGAAGCCATCGTGCAAACCGCGAGCGGCTGCGGCGCCTTTGTCAAAGAGTATGGCCACATGCTCAAGGACGACCCTGAGTACGCCGAAAAGGCAGAAAAAATCAGCGCCCTGGCCAAAGACTTGGTCGAGGTACTGCGCGACGAATCGCTCGACGAGCTGCAGATCAAAACCAGCCAGCGCCTGGCCTTTCACTGCCCGTGCACGCTGCAGCACGCCCAGAAGCTCAACGGCGCGGTGGAAGGAGTACTCACTCAGCTCGGCTTTGCATTGACGCCGGTGCAGGATGCGCACCTATGCTGTGGCTCGGCGGGCACCTACTCCATCACGCAGCCGGAACTGGCCACCGAACTTCGCGACAACAAGCTCAACGCGCTGGAAGCCGGCAACCCCGAAATGATTGTGACCGCCAATATCGGCTGTCAGACCCATTTGGCCGGCGCCAACCGCACACCGGTGCGCCACTGGATCGAAGTCGTGGATGCGTCGCTGGCCTGACATTTCTCAATAATACCCTGAACCGTTATCTAAAAACCCCTGAACCCAAGAGGATATCACCATGCAAACCAAAGCCGTTTTAGCGCAAGCCGACGTCAACCAAGTACTCGACGCCGCGCAACAAGAAGCCGAACGCGAAGGTTGGGCGATCACCGTTGCCGTCGCTGACGACGGCGGCCACTTGCTCGCGCTGCGCCGTCTTGACGGTGCAGCGCCCTTCACCGCCGACGTCGCCACGCAAAAAGCACGCAGCGCCGCGATGGGCCGCAAAGAAACCCAGGTGTTTGAAGAGATGATCAACGGCGGCCGCACCGCCTTTGTTTCCGCGCCGATGCAAGGCCTACTCTCGGGCGGCGTCCCTATCATCGTCGATGGCAACGTCGTCGGCGCCGTGGGCATTTCTGGCGTCAAGCCCGACCAGGATGTCCAGGTGGCCAAGGCTGCGGTCAGCGCCATCGCCGGCTAAGATAAAAGCGGCCCACTTGGGC
>JBNJFC010000041.1:8107-14290 GCA_051746485.1 Pseudomonadota bacterium | reverse complement strand
TCAGCCAAAATGCTTTCAGGGCTCGATCCCAAACAGCCTGCTGAAGCACTTATCAAAGCGGCGCTGACCCAACGCTTAAGCAGTTAGCCCGGCTATAACTCTGAGGAACCCCATGATCGAACAAGATCGCTTGATTGCCGCCGCGCCAGAGCAGGGTGAAGTCAGGATGGATCATGCGATTCGTCCCAAGCGTCTTTGCGACTATATTGGCCAGCCACGCATGCGCGAGCAGATGGATATCTTTATCGGTGCTGCCCGGCTGCGCGAAGAGAGTCTCGATCATACGTTGGTGTTTGGCCCACCGGGGCTAGGCAAAACGACGCTGGCGAATATTATCGCCACCGAGATGGGCGTCGGCTTAAAATCCACCTCAGGCCCCGTCCTGGAACGCGCCGGTGATCTTGCCGCGATGCTAACCAATTTAGAACCCGGCGATGTACTATTCATTGATGAAATCCACCGGTTGTCACCTGTGGTAGAAGAAGTGCTCTACCCAGCGATGGAAGACTTTCAGCTCGATATCATGATTGGCGAAGGCCCGGCGGCGCGGTCAATTAAGTTAGACTTACCGCGCTTTACTCTGGTCGGCGCCACGACCCGTGCCGGGCTTTTGACCTCCCCGCTACGTGACCGTTTTGGCATTGTGCAGCGCCTGGAGTTTTATAATATTGAAGAGCTGAGCGCGATTGTTACTCGCTCGGCGAGTCTATTAGACGTCAATACCAGTGCTGACGGTGCTGCTGAAATCGCTAAACGCTCACGCGGTACACCACGGATTGCCAACCGCTTGCTTCGGCGCGTGCGGGATTACGCTGACATCAAAGGCAGCGGATATGTCGATATCGACATTGCCGATGCAGCGTTGAATATGCTCAATGTTGACCATCATGGTCTTGATCATATGGACCGACGTCTGTTGCTGGCCATGATGGATAAATTTGATGGCGGCCCGGTCGGCGTGGACTCTCTTTCAGCGGCGATTGGTGAAGAGCGCGATACCATCGAGGATGTGATTGAGCCGTATTTGATTCAGCAGGGCTTAATGATGCGCACCCCGCGTGGACGCGTGGTAACCCGGCAGGCGTGGGCTCACTTTAGCCGTGTGCCGCACGAGCAGGCGCCCGGCAGCGCAGGGGAAGTCAGGCCATGAGTCATGTTGTTACTATGCCCATCCGCGTTTATATGGAAGACACAGACGCGGGGGGAATTGTCTACTACGTTAACTACCTGAAATTTATGGAGCGTGTCCGTAGCGAGTGGTTAAGACAACAAGGCTTCAATCAGCAGGTATTACTAAACGAAGGAACGCAGCTAGTGGTATATCGCTTGGCGTGCCACTATGCCAAACCGGCTAGGCTTGATGATACGCTTAACGTGACTGCCGAGGTAAGCGAAATAGGGCGTTGCCGTATGCTCTTTGAACAACAAGCGACTCGCTATGGGGAACTGTTGTGCAGCGCCACAGTCGAGATAGCGTGTTTGGATGCCAAGCGCTTAAGACCCAAAGCATGGCCGCATTCCCTTATAGCATTATTTAACTAACCCCAGATAAAGAGGACACCCGTGAACGAAAACAGCATGTCGATTCCCCATCTGATTATGAGTGCCAGTACGGTCGTCCAGCTAGTGATGCTGCTACTTGTGCTGGGATCTCTGCTGTCATGGGTGGTCATTTTTCAGCGCAGCTTTGCCCTGCATCGCGCGAAAAAAGCCTATGACCAATTTGAAGAGACGTTTTGGTCAGGCGTTGACTTAAATGATCTCTACCGTGACATTCCCGCCGATGACGCGCGCCAAGGAGCAGAGCGTGTTTTTCAGTCTGGATTTCGTGAGTTCCACCGTTTGGCGGCCAAAACGCGTCAGTCGGATACGGTCCTTGAAGGGGTTCAACGCAGTATGCGTGTCGCTTGGTCACGCGAAGAAGACCGCCTTAACCAACATTTAGTGTTTCTTGCCACGGTGGCATCCGCCAGCCCTTACATTGGCTTATTTGGCACGGTATGGGGGATTATGGGGTCATTTCAATCAATCTCCATGGCACAACAAGCCACCTTGGCGACGGTTGCCCCTTGGATCGCTGAGGCGCTGATTGCCACGGCAATGGGGCTTTTTGCTGCGATTCCCGCCGTTATTTTTTATAACCGTCTTTCTAACAGTGCCGGTCGCTTACTGGGCAAATATGAAGACTTTGCCGAGGAGTTTTACGCCATTTTGCACCGTAATCTGCAAGGGCGCGACACCACGTCAAGCTAAGGGAGTCACTGTATGCAAGGGCCTTTTCATCGCGGTGGGCAAAACCGACCCATGGCGGAAATTAATGTGGTGCCTTTTATCGACGTGATGTTGGTGTTGCTGGTGATTTTTATGATTACCGCGCCCATGCTCACCCAAGGAGTGCAGGTAGATTTGCCGCAGGTAACGTCTGAACCGATCGAAAACTCGGAAGATAGTGATCCTATACTGGTATCCGTCGACCGCGAGGGTAACTATCACATTAGCCTGGGCGACGACACGACATCCGTGGCACTGGATGACCTCGCTGAGCGCGTCACAGTGATTCTTGATCGCCGCCCTGACACGCCGGTGATGGTGCGAGGCGACCGCCAGATTGCCTACGGCCAAGTCGTCACATTGATGAGCACGCTGCAGCGCGCGGGTGTGGCCAACGTAGGCCTCATTTCCGAGCCGCCGCAAGATGAGTAAACGCAGGGGACGCCTTGTGGCTTTTTTTTCACGGGATAAACAAGAGGTCGGTTACATTTGGCCGACTATTTTCGCTGTATTGGTGCACGCTGTCGTCGTCATGTTTAGTGTGATTAACCTTGAAGGCAAAGATTCAGAACCTGAATCGTCTTCTATCGTACACGCAACCTTGGTGAGTACTGAAACGTATACGAACCAGGCGCAGCAAGTAAATGATGATCAAGCCGCAATGAGCGCGTCATCGCAATCGCCGCCAGAACCGCCACCGCAAGAAGCGCCGGCGCCACCATCACGGCCTCTAGAGGAGGCGGTTATTGACCAGGCCGAAGCGCTTGCCGCGGATCGAGACACCCAAGCGCTTGAAAAAGCGCAGGCCGAGGCTGAGGCGCAAGCACAAAGGCGCGCCGAGGAAGCAGAGCGCCAGGCGTTAGAAGCTGCCGCGCGAGAAGCCGAACGTGCCGAGCAACAAGCTGAAGAACAACGCCGTCGTGAAGAATTGGTGCGCCAAGAGCAAGAAGCCGAGGCACAGCGTCGTCGAGAGGAAGAGCAGGCCCGCCAAGCGCAAGAGGATGAGGAACAGCGTCGCCGCGAAGAGGAACAGGCCCGCCAAGCGCAAGAGGCCGAAGAACAGCGTCGCCGCGAAGAGGAACAAGCTCGCCAAGCGCAAGAAGCCGCTGAAGCCGAACGGCAACGACGCCTAGAAGGGCAAGCAGAAGCTGCGGCTAATGCACGACAAGCAGAGCAGGCAGCCAATAGTTTTATCTCCATCGTGCGTCGCGCGGTAGAGCAGGCATGGCTTATCCCGGGAGGGGCAAGTGATACAATGAGTGCGACTGTTCAAGTTCGTTTAGGGCCATCCGGTGAAGTACTTGCCACCTCGGTCGCAACATCAAGTGGCGATAGCGCCTTTGATCGCTCGGCCATCCAGGCGGTCGAGCATGCAGCACCCTTTTCCGAGTTGCGTGAGCTATCATCAGAACAGCAACGCAACTTACGCCAATTTAATTTGCGATTTACTCCGGGGGATGTTCGCTGATGCAAACCTTACATCATGTGAGAATGGGGGCATGGCTACTGCTCATAAGCAGTTTCTTATTTTTTAGTAATGCCGCCAGCGCTAACCTTACCATTGAAATCACCCGCGGTAGCGACCGTGCATTGCCGATCGCCGTGGTTCCCTTTGCCGGTAGTGAAGGATTGCCAGAAGATGTGGCGCAAATCATTCATAATAACTTAGAGCGCAGCGGCTACTTTGCTCCACTTGAGCGTGATGCCATGTTTGAGCGCCCTAACAAGGCCGATGATGTTCAATTTGGCACATGGCGCTCGCTGGACGTGCGCTATTTGGTCGTTGGCGATATAGAAACCAGCGAAGCAGGCTACCGTATTAACGCTGAGCTGATGGATATTAGCGGTCAGAGACGGATGCTGTCTGAAAGTATCCGCAGTGGGGAAAATAACTTGCGCGGTGCCGCACACCGCTTAAGTGATCAAATTTTTGAGGCGATTACCGACATTCGCGGTGCGTTCTCGACGCGGATCGCCTATGTAACCGCGCTGGGAGTCGGCGACAATATGCAATTTGGCCTCTACGTGGCGGATGCGGACGGACGTAATAGCCAGGAAGTGCTCAGTTCCGATAACCCAATCCTTTCCCCTTCGTGGTCGCCCGATGGCCGCAAGCTTGCGTACGTTTCGTTTGAAACCGAGCAATCAGCTATCTATGTACAAGAAGTATCTACCGGGCAAAGGGTTCAGCTAACCTCTTTTGATGGCATCAATAGCGCTCCAGCTTGGTCACCTGATGGCCGCCGCTTGGCCATGTCGCTCTCTAAAGATGGGCAGCCGGAAATTTATCTCATGAACGTGGCTAACCGCTCGCTTGAGCGCCTAACCAACAGCAGCAGCATCGACACTGAGCCCGACTGGGCACCCGATGGACGTAGTCTACTATTTACGTCGGATCGAAGCGGTGGACCACAAATTTATCGTTACACGTTGAGAAACGGCGAAACCCAACGGCTAACTTACACCGGCAACTATAACGCGCGTGGGCGCTTTTCTCCTGATGGCGATGACATCTTTTTGATCCACCGCTCTGATAGAGGTTATCAAGTCGCTCGCCAAGATTTGGACAATGACCGCTTGGTGGTATTAAGCGAATCGACCCGCGATGAATCACCTAGTGTTGCCCCTAACGGCACCATGGTAATCTTCGCCACCCATCAAGGCGGCAATGGTGTATTGAGTGCTGTCTCCGCTGATGGGCGTTCTTCGTTCAGGCTGCCTGCAGCACAAGGTGATATACGCGAACCCGCATGGTCACCGTTTTTAAATTAGGAGTAGAATGATGCAAATTAAGCCGATGGCGCGTGCATTAGCCGTTGCCTTCTCGATTGTTGTAATCGCTGGTTGCTCGAGCACAGGCGGAACCCGGGGCGGTGAGTCAACAGGCTCTCAAACGGGCAGTACCACAGGAAGTGGAGCTGAAAGCCGTGGTGCGGGCAGTGGCGGTCAATACGGCTCTACAACGGGCAGCGGCACACGCACCAGTCAGCAAGCCGATTCGCGCATACCTGACGTGCGTACGATTTACTTCGATTTTAACCGCGATACGATCAAAAGCGAGTACGAGTCAGTCGTTATGGCTCATGCGCGCTACTTACGCGCCAATCCGGGTGCGACGGTCGTGCTGCAGGGCCACACCGACGAACGCGGAACGCGTGAATATAACTTGGCGCTAGGTGAGCGTCGTGCCAATGCGGTACAGCGTTTTCTCAATATCCAGGGTGTTTCCAATAGCCAAATGAGCGTTGTGAGCTACGGAGAAGAGCGCCCGGAAGCACGTGGACAGAGTGAAGATGCTTACGCAAGAAACCGTCGTGTGGTATTTAGCTACTGAGCCAACATAACCGTTTTTATGGACGCCACAACCCCGCTGGTGGCAGCGGGGTTTGAACAGATGGCGTCGGGAGACATGATGAATCTCAGCCTGACATGCGATAAGCATACGAGGTCGGCCAACTACTCACGCCTCTCGCTGCTGAAGTGTTTTACTCTAGGGCTTACGGCCTCATTGTTGACGGTGCCTCTCACTGCCTTGGCACAACAGCCAATAGTGAAGGACCTTTCCTCATCCTCTAATAGTTTCTATCAGCAAACTCAAACGCAGCCAACAAGTGGTGGAAGCCTGGTCCTTTTTAACCAGGTCCAAGAGCATCAGCGCGAAATTCAGCAGCTTCGCGGTGAACTTGAAGAGTTACGCCATGAGTTTGAAAAAGTGAGTCGCCAAAGCCAGCAACGCTATATTGACCTAGATGATCGTCTTGCTCGGTTAGAACGCGATGACGCGTCCGCAGCAGCTGAAGAAGAGGCAGAAGCCGCGCCACCTGCCTCCGAATCAAGCGTGGAACCCGAAGCAGCAGAAGCAGCAGAAGCAGCAGAAGCAGCAGAAGCAGCAGAAGCAGCAGAAGCAGCAGA
>JBNJFC010000041.1:0-8007 GCA_051746485.1 Pseudomonadota bacterium | reverse complement strand
CGCGCCACCTGCCTCCGAATCAAGCGTGGAACCCGAAGCAGCAGAAGCAGCAGAAGCAGCAGAAGCAGCAGAAGCAGCAGAAGCAGCAGAAGCAGCAGAAGCAGCAGAAGCAGCAGAAGCAGCAGACCAAGTAGAACAAGCCGCCCAACGCGGTAGCAATACGGTCAGCGAAGACGTGCAGAAGGCCTATGAAAATGCCTTTTCTCACGTCCAAGCGCGGCGCTTTGATGAGGCTGTCACTGCCTTTGAAAGCTTTGTCGACCAATACCCTGACTCATCGCTAACGCCCAACGGTTATTACTGGCTGGGCGAGCTTTATGCGGCGAATGATGCGCTTGCCACTGCGGAAAAAGCATTTGACCGTGTGATCAACGAGCATAGCGATAGCCGAAAGGTTCCCGATGCGCTATATAAGCTGGGTCTCTTGAAAGCCCGACAAGGCGAAACAGACCGGAGTCGTGAACTCCTTACCCGCGTAACCGAAGAGTATCCGC
This sequence comes from Pseudomonadota bacterium, assembly GCA_051746485.1. Taxonomy (GTDB): domain Bacteria; phylum Pseudomonadota; class Gammaproteobacteria; order Pseudomonadales; family Halomonadaceae; genus Vreelandella. The sequence goes on along the minus strand of JBNJFC010000041.1, from coordinate 7,513 downwards.
AAAGCAGTGCAGCAGGACTTGCCAGCGACTTCTTACGCCAATCCGCGAATTGATGAAAACGAAGGATCCAAACAACGCTATGAGCTGCAAAATCGACTATCAGCCCACGCCTGATTTACTTAAAGATCGTATTATTTTGGTCACCGGGGCAGGCGATGGCATCGGCCGAGCGGCAGCTTTGACCTATGCTCAACATGGCGCAACGGTAATTTTGCTTGGGCGTACGATTGCGAAACTTGAGCGTGTCTACGATGAGATTGAGGCGGCGGGAGGCCCGCAACCGGCTATTTTTCCGCTCAATTTTGAAGGTGCCACGCTCAAAGATTTTCACGAGATGGCGCAAACGCTCGATAGCGAGTTTGGCCATTTAGATGGGATTCTTCACAACGCCGGTATGCTGGGCCGCATTACCCCGTTTGAGCAATACAACCCTGAGCTTTGGAACCAAGTGATGCAAGTGAATATCAATGGACCTATTTGGATGACTCAAGCATTGCTACCGCTTTTGCAGCAGTCTGAGGATGCCTCGGTTATTTTCACTTCATCAAGCGTGGGGCGTAAAGGGCGCGCTTATTGGGGCGCCTACGCGGTCTCCAAATGTGCGACGGAAGGTTTTATGGAAGTGCTGGCCGATGAAATGGATAGCCAACACAACCTGCGCATTAACACACTCAACCCAGGTGCTACCCGCACCCAAATGCGCCGCAGCGCTTTCCCCGGGGAGGACCCTGAGACGCTTCGCACGCCAGAAGAGATAATGCCGACCTATTTATGGCTAATGGGGCCTGATAGCCGCGGAGTAAGCGGTCAAAAATGGGACGCACAACCACCCCGCTAATGTGGAAGTGAATATCACGCTAACGCAGCGAAGGTTCCATCGAGGATAGGGCAGCCACTAGCGCAGCGCAGTCACTGAACCAGATGTCAGCTGGCCACTGACGATAATCATCCTCTTCGCTAATGTAACCATACCCTACTGCCACAGCGGTCATTCCCGCCGCTTTGGCAGCCTGCATATCGCGCAGGTGATCTCCCACATACCAACACTCGTGAGGTGCGGTGTTTAGGCGTCGCGCTGCTTCCCATAACGGTTCGGGTGAAGGTTTTTTGACGCTTAAATCATCGGCACAAAGAAGGGCGCCAGGCTCTAAGGCAAGCGCTTTCAACAGCGGCTCGGTGTAGCGACGTGGTTTGTTGGTCACAATACCCCATAAGCCGCTGTTTAGCTGCCAGCGGTTAAGCCATGTATCAAGGGGCGAAAAAACACGGCTATGGGTTGCTATAGCCTGTTCGTAGGCGTTAAGTAAAAACGCTCTGGCAGCGTCGTGATGTGGGTGATCGACGTCCAAGCCCAGCGCTAACGTCACCAAGGCGCTGCCCCCATTAGAAACCTGCCTACGGATAGTGGCAAAGGGCAAAGGCGCCAATCCGTGGTGGGCACGCAGGGCGTTGGTTGCATTGGCCAAGTCCGGCGCGGTATCGACTAATGTGCCGTCTAAATCAAACAATAAGGCTCGCGCGGGGGGAGTGCTAAGCATGACATCGTTGCTTACATCAGACATCATGCCTCCGATTTGCGACAGTGCATCATGTAATTGACCGAGACGTCGTAGCTATTTAGCCGGTATTGACGCAATAGCGGGTTATAGGTCAGCCCGGTTTGCTCACTAACAACTAGCCCAGACGCGCGGCACCAAGCCGCCATTTCAGAGGGGCGAATAAACTTGGCATAGTCGTGTGTCCCCCGCGGTAAAAGCTTAAGTACATATTCAGCGCCAACAATGGCAAAGGCGTGGGCTTTGCGGGTGCGGTTGATCGTGGAAAAGAAAACGTGGCCGCCAGGGCGTACTAAACGGCTGCACGCTTGGACCACAGAAGCCGGGGCGGGCACGTGCTCAAGCATCTCCATGCAGGTGATAACGTCAAAAGAGCCGGCATGCTCATCGGCGAACGCTTCAACGGATACCTGACGATAGGTGATGTCGACACCGCTTTCTTCAGCATGTAAACGCGCGACGCCGAGCGGTGCTTCGCCCATATCAATACCGGTCACATTCGCCCCGCGGTGCGCCATGGCTTCGCTTAAAATTCCCCCGCCACAGCCCACATCCAGCACGCGTTTACCCGCAAGCCCCGTTCGGGCATCGATAAAGTCAAGACGCAGTGGATTAATGTCGTGCAACGGCTTGAACTCGCTGTCTTTATCCCACCAGCGGCTAGCCAGAGCTTCAAACTTGGCGACTTCTGCCGCATCGACGTTGCCGTGGTAACCTTGCGCAGTGCTATCCTGAGATGGCGCTTGCATGTGCGTGACTCCCTGCGTCTTAAAACGAGATATTAAACTGCAGAAAAAACCATCGGTAGCCACCGTGAGTGATTACCAATGTGTAGTGTATGATGCCCATTCTAACCACTCCGAGGTCGGAACGCATAAAAAGGACCTTTGTATGATTCGCAAGGCTGTACTTCCTGTTGCTGGCTTTGGTACGCGCTGCTTGCCCGCGTCAAAAGCCATTCCTAAAGAGATGATTACTATTGTCGACCGACCGGTCATTCAATACGTGGTAGAAGAGGCGGTGGCGGCCGGTATTCGCGACATTGTCTTGGTTACTAGCAGCAGTAAAAGTGCCATTGAAAACCACTTTGATACCCACGCAGAGCTGGAAGCTAGCCTCGAAGCCAAAGGCAAGTATGCGTTACTGGAGAGCATTCGCGACATTATCCCAGACGACGTCAATATTATCAGCGTGCGCCAAGGCGAGCCATTAGGGCTAGGGCATGCGGTGCTATGCGCCCGCCCGGTCATTGGCGACAACGAGCCTTTTGCCGTGTTGTTGCCCGATGTGTTGGTTCATCAAGCGGATTCGTCGTCGCACAATGATTTACACGGCATGCTACAGGCGTTTGATAAACACAGTACCGCGCAGCTGATGGTAGAGGAGGTCGACTGGGCGCATGTTGAGCGCTATGGCATCGTCACTCTGGAAGAGCAAATACCCGCGCCGGGTCAAGCGGCACCAACCGCCGGTGTGGTGGAAAAACCCGCTCGTGATGCCGCTCCGTCTAACCTCGCCGTGATTGGCCGCTACGCGCTGCCTGGTTCGATCTTTTCTCTACTCGCCGAAACACCGCCCGGGGCTGGCGATGAAATCCAGTTGACGGATGCCATCGAGACGCTGCGCCAACAGGAAGGGGTAGAGGCATACCGTATGCAAGGGGTGACGTACGATTGTGGTCAGCCACTGGGTTATTTAGAGGCGACACTCGCCTACGGTTACAGGCATCCGGCGCTTGGTGAGGATTTTAAGACACTGCTCGCCCGCTATCAGGAGGCGTAGCCATGCGGGTTTTTGTTTATGGCAGTGAGCTAAGCGCGGCTACCGCAGCGGCAGCGCTTTCTTGGGTGGGGCACCATGTGCATTGGCTTCCCCATTCGGCTCAGCCGTGGAAGGCGCTGGAGCAGGCTGGGTGGTTACGGCGTGAGCCAACCCTGTTCGATCAGCTGCAGCACAGCTTCGCAGAGGGCAATCTGACGTTAGTGCATGAAGTAGCAAGCCTCTGTCATTGCGATATTGCATGGCTGTCTCTATCACCTGCTCAGCGTGACGATGCGGCAGCATTCGTCTCTCATCCCGCCATGCACACAAACCCTGATTTGTTGCTGGTAAATAATTCGACGTTTCCTGTAGGTGAAACCGAAAGGCTTCAGGGGCTTATGCAGCCAACTCAACGCAGCGTATCGCTGCCGGATATGCTGGAGGAAGGGCGCGCTTGGACAACCTTTACGCGCCCCTCGCATTGGCTACTCGGCTGCGATGACGCCGCCAGCGAACGTTTGGTGCGCGAGCTGATGCGCGCTTTCAACCGTCGCAGTGAAGTGTTTCAGGTGATGCCGCGCCGCGCCGCTGAACTGAGCAAGTTGGCGATCAACGGCATGCTAGCCACGCGGATTAGCTATATGAATGAAATTGCCGGGCTTGCCGATACGCTGGGTGTTGATGTCGAATACGTGCGCCAGGGAATGGGAGCTGATAGCCGCATCGGCTTTGAATATTTGTACCCCGGCTGTGGATTTGGCGGACCTAATTTTTCGCGTGATTTGATGCGCTTGGCGGATGTGCAGTTCTCAAGTGGCCGGGCCTCGGCGCTGCTTGAGCAAGTAATGGATATTAACGAACAGAAAAAAGAGACGCTATTTCGCAAGTTATGGTCTCATTTTGGTGGGCAACTGGCGGGTAAAACCGTGGCCATTTGGGGCGCAGCTTTTAAGCCAGGCACTGCACGCATCGATCAAGCGCCTGTATTAACGCTGCTTGAGGCATTGTGGGCGCAGGGGGTGCGCGTTCGTCTCCATGATCCGGCGGCCGTGCCGGCGCTAGAAGATGCCGTAGGATCACGCGATGATTTAGCGACGTTCAGCGACAGAGAAGATCCCTATCTCGCTTGCGAAGGCGCAGATGCGCTAATGTTAGTAACAGAGTGGAAAACTTATTGGAACCCGGATTGGCCTCGGCTTAGCGAGTTGTTAAAAGCAAAGCTCGTGTTGGATGGTCGCAATATCTATGACCCAAGTTTCGTAGCAAGTTGTGGCCTCACCTATCGAGGCATTGGCCGCCGCGCTGACCCCACCGCTTGATAAGGAGAGCGCATGTCTGATTCTGATGCAACAACACGAATCGTGCCTGACGTTGACCAAAGTTTGAACGCCCAGCACCTGCGCTACCGCAAAGGTCCTGCTCTTTGGCCGTTGTGGCTTGCTGTAATCGCGATAATAGCCGTACTTGGTGCCGCCGCCGCGGGGCTTTGGTTTGAGCGAGAGCGTCTATTAAGCGAGCTAAGTCGTGTAAGTGGTGAGGTCTCCAACATGCATGCACGCTTAGACACGGATGACAGCGATGTACAAGAAAGGTTAAACTTAGTTCAAGCGCAAATGAGCACCCTATTTCAAGAGCAAGAGCAGCTATCCGTCGCACTGAAAAACGCACGGGAAGAACTCTTTAGCCTCATCCCTGCCAGCGAGGATATGGTGTCGGCTGATGCCATTGAAGCGTTGTTGCAACAAGTAGAGCAGCAACAAGAGCGGTCTCAATTACGGGATAGTCAGCTCGCCGCTATCAATGTTTCGCTCAATGCGTTAGAGCAGTCAAGCGATAGCGCGCAAGAGCGACTCACAGAAGAAATTGAGGCGCTAGCCGAACAAAGTCGCGAACGTAAAGAAACGTTAGATGCTCTGGAGCAAGACTGGCAACAACGCTTAGCGTCGCTAGAAGGCGATATTCGACAAGTACGCCAATCGCAGCTTGCGTTGAGTGCTCAGCTAGAAATGCTGCGTTGAACAGAAGCCTCGTTATTGGCTAGGACATGATTTATGGGAATAAAACGCCGAGGACGGGCTGTCAATGCGCTGAAATGTGCCACACTCTTCCCGCTGCTATGCCTTTCCTCTGGAGCCATGGCCTTCGATGTGACTATAAATGGCGTGGAAGACGAGGTTCGCGGAAATATTAGTGCTTACTTAGAGAACCTCGAAGCGGAAGAATACACGCGCGCGCGCCTAGAAAATGAAGTCAAACAACGTGCCGCCGAAGCCATGCGTCCCTATGGGTATTACGAGCCGACTATTAATGTCGCGTTGGGTGAAGATAATGGTGAGGCCACGCTGGACATTGAGCCTGGCACGCAAGTCACCATTGAAACACTCGACATTCAACTAGAAGGGGATGCACGCGAAGATCCGCCTTTTAAACAAGCCGTCAACAACTTCCCTTTGCAAGAGGGCGACGTGTTACGCCACTCGCCCTGGGATAGCCTGCGTAGCCAGCTGTCAGCACTTGCGTTAGAACGTGGCTATTTCGATTCGCAGTTTAATGATCGGCGCATGGAAGTGCGTCCCTACGAGCAAAGTGCGCGCTTATACATGACGTTCGCCAGTGGCCCTCGCTATCAATTTGGTGACGTGGTCATTAGTGGTAGTCACATTTTGCCTGAGCGATTACAGAACTTGCGTACTTTTGAAACGGGAGAGTCTTACCGTGCCGAAATCATTGCTCAGTACAATCAACAATTGTCTGAAACCGGTTGGTTTCGTTCTGTTGCAGTTCGCCCAAGATTAGCGAGCGCAAGAGAGCTGGTTATCAATCAGCCGCCTAGTGGCGAAGGGACTTGGTGGCAAGAGGCAACCCCCGAGCAAGTACAGCGTTCTTACGTAAGCCGTGCGGCCCTTCAAAGTGTGATGAGTGTAAGTCATCGTCAAGACCAATTACTGCCCGTCGATGTCAGTGTCGAGCCAGCTGATCGCCATCAGTTTGAAGTGGGCGTAGGGTATGCCACCGATATCGGGCCACGTTTGCAATTTGGCTGGCAACAGCCATGGATTAATCGTTTTGGCCACAGTTTAAACCACGATTTATACATTTCCGCGCCGGAGCAGCGCTTTTCAGGTCGCTATCGCATACCGCTGGAAAATCCCTTGCGAGATAACTATCAGCTGCAATACGGCATTAAAAACGAAGACGACAACGATACCCGCTCGCTGGAAGCGACCGTTGAGGCTGCGCGGCGTTGGCAATTTGATAATGACTGGGTGCAGTCAGTTTACCTACGCACCACCTATGACGACTTCACTCAGGGGGGGAACTCCCAAAAAGTGTTGATTTACTACCCTGGGGTTCAATGGTCGCGTACTCGTACGCGCCAGCAGCGTTTTCCTACTTGGGGGGACCGTCAGCAGTTTTCGATTGAATACTCCGATACCGCGTGGGGTTCCGATGCCCAGTTTTTGCGCGTCACCGGTGATACCGAATGGATCCGCATGCTAGGGCAAAACAACCGCTTTATTGGTGGCATCAGTATCGGTGCCATCGAAACCGACGATTTTGATCTCATTCCACCATCACTGCGCTTTTTTGCCGGTGGAGACAACAGCGTGCGGGGTTATTCGTATGAAAGCCTATCCCCACGAAACAACGAAGGGCGGTTGCGCGGCGGTCAACAGCTTCTCGCTACCAGTGTCGAGTACCAGCGCCGCGTGACCGGCAACTGGTGGGGGGCGGCATTTGTGGATAGCGGCGACGCCTTCGATAACTGGGGTTCCAATGAACTGAAAACCGGTGCTGGCCTAGGGGTACGCTGGGTGTCTCCGGTTGGCCCTATTCGCTTAGATGTTGCTCACCCGTTTGACCACGAAGACGCTTGGCGTTTGCATTTCTCCATCGGGCCGGAATTCTAGGAGGCTTTTTTGTCCCAGGTTGCTCATACGACGCCCAAGCGGCACCCACTTTCTGCCCGAAAACGCCTCTGGCTTCTTTTATGGAGCCTTATTCGGCTGGTGATCGTGCTGCCGCTATGGGTGTTATCCCTGGTTTTGTTGTTGCTAGGCTGGGCGCTTTCGCCTTGGGGCACGGGTGTGCTGCTGGATCAAGCCGAGCAGCGCGACTGGATCGAATTCGAACATCGTGAAGGCAGTTTGCTAGATGCGTTTCGTCTTGAAGGCTTTGCCTTAGACGCGGCGGGC
>JBNJFC010000040.1:0-14389 GCA_051746485.1 Pseudomonadota bacterium | reverse complement strand
TGCGCGATGACGACGGCGTTCAGGTCATCAACCGTGGCTATAACACTGAAGAGCAAGCGTGGGATGAAGCCGAAGGACGCGCGTACTTTATTGAAGATAAAACGGTCGGTCGGCTGAAAGTGAGCTTTTTTGGCCCCTTCTTCGGCGGCTATAACATCCTGGCGCTCGATGACGACTATCAATGGGCATTGGTGGCAGGCCCAAACCGCGATTATCTGTGGATTCTCTCGCGTACGCCGCAGATGGCGACCGACACCGAAGCACGGCTTCGTGAGCGCGCCGCCGAACTCGACTTTCCCACCGACGAGCTCATCGACGTGAAACAAGGCGAGGCCTGCCCGACAGACTGACGGCATCTTTTTATCCTATTATTTTGTTTATCCCAGGAGAGCGACATGGCACAGCGTATTGCTGTCATCGCGGGTGACGGTATCGGTACCGAAGTAATGCCCGAAGGCGTGCGCGCCCTTGAAGCCGCCGCCAAGCGTTTCAACCTTGACCTCGACTTTCATACCTTTGACTTTGGCAGCTGCGATTACTACCTCGAACACGGCCAGATGCTGCCGAACGACTGGTTTGAGCAGCTGAAGGATTTCGATGCGCTCTTTTACGGCGCGGTGGGCTGGCCCGACACGGTACCGGATCACATCTCGCTGTGGGGGTCGCTGTTGCAGTTCCGCCGCCAGTTCGATCAGTACATCAACCTGCGCCCGTGCAAGCTGATGCCGGGTATTAAAAGTCCGCTGGCAGGCCGCGAGCCGGGCGATATCGACTTTTACGTGGTGCGCGAAAATACCGAAGGCGAGTACTCGAGCGTCGGCGGCAAAATGTTTGAAGGCACCGAGCGCGAAGTGGTGATGCAAGAGACGGTGATGACGCGTACCGGCGTTGATCGCGTGCTAAAGTACGCTTTTGACTTGGCGCAGACGCGGCCGCGCAAAAAGCTCACCTCGGCGACGAAATCCAACGGCATCTCGATCACCATGCCCTACTGGGATGAGCGCGTGGCCGAAATGGGCAAGCAATACCCAGACGTTGCGGTGGATAAATTCCACATCGATATTTTAACGGCCAACTTCGTGCTTCACCCAGACTGGTTCGATGTCGTGGTAGGCAGCAACCTGTTCGGCGATATTCTCTCCGACTTAGGGCCTGCGTGTACCGGCACCATCGGCATCGCGCCTTCGGCCAATATCAACCCGGAAGGCAAATTTCCCAGCCTGTTTGAGCCGGTGCACGGCAGCGCGCCGGATATCGCCGGCAAAGGCATCGCCAACCCCATCGGCCAAATTTGGTCGGGCGCGATGATGCTTGAGCATCTGGGACATCAAGACGCCGCAAAGGCAATGGTCGATGCCATCGAAGCGGTGCTCGCCGAGGGCGACGCCGATGTGCTGACCCGCGATATTGGTGGTCAGGGGACGACGGAAAGTGTGGGCAAGGCGATTGCTGATCGTATTGCCGGATAACCGATATAAAAAAGCCTCGCCGGGTTTTACCGACGAGGCTTTTAGCATGGTAAACGGCAGCTAACGGGTAATTAGTTAGCCAATTTTGCCGCCGTTTTAGCGACCAGTTCGCCTTGGAAACGGGCGATTTTCAGCTCACGATCATCGGGTTGGCGCGAGCCGTCGCCACCGGCAATGGTCGCCGCGCCGTAAGGTGTGCCGCCGCTGACTTTGGAGATATCGAACTGCTCTTCAATGCCGTAGCCGATGGGCACGATTACCATGCCGTGGTGGGCGAGCGTGGTCCAGGTGGACGTAATGGTCTGCTCGTCGCCGCCGCCTGTGCCCGTGGAGGTAAACACGCTCGCTACCTTGCCGCGTAGCGCACCGCTTGCCCACAGCCCACCGGTTTGGTCGAAGAAGGTACGCATTTGGCCCGCCATGTTGCCAAAACGCGTCGGCGTACCAAAGATGATGGCGTCGTAATCGGCCAGCTCCTGCGGCGTGGCTTCCGGGGTGGTGAAATCCTGCTTACCGCCGGCATTTTTAAAGGCTTCATCGGGCATGGTTTCCGGCACGCGCTTAACGGTCACGTCAACGCCGTCAACACCTTTTGCGCCTTCCGCCACGGCGTGTGCCATGGTATCGATATGGCCGTACATGGAATAGTAAAGCACCAGTACCTTTGTCATCGTTAACTCCTTTACAATGGTTATCACTAAACGGACTGTATTCGCTACACAATAACCGCCTCATCAACAGATAAAAGCGAATGTTTTCGACAAAGAGCATCGAATTACTTCACAGGAGCTCGCCATGCTGAGTGAATGGCTCGATTGGACGCTTGAAGGCGCGCCCACGTCGCATCGCCAAGGCCCACTCTCGTCGGGCCACTACACGCTGCTCGCCCCAGGTGTGTTGGAGCTAACGCCGTTCGCCCCTACCGAGAACGCCCAGGCCTGCGTTTTCTCTGCGGCGATCCACGGTAATGAAACCGCGCCGGTCGAGCTGATCGGCGAGCTGCTCGCGCGCATTGAAGCCGGTGTGCTGCCACTGGGCGCGCCGATATTGGTGATACTCGGCAACCTGCCCGCACTGCGTGCTGGCCAGCGTTTTATGAACACCAACCTCAACCGCTTGTTCGAGCGCGGCTTGTCCGCCACGGGGCATGAACCGGCTCGCGCACGCGAGCTGATGGCACAAGTGGATGCGTTTTACGCCCGCCACGCCAAGCAAACCCCGCTACACTACGACTTGCATACCGCCATTCGCGATAGCTGCTACCCCCGCTTTGTGGTCGAGCCGCATGCCGCCAGCGCCACCGAGCCACGTCAGTGGCGCTGGCTTGCCGCCGCTGATATGCAAGCCGTGTTGCACCAACGCGAGCCAAGCAACACCTTTTCTCATTACAGCAAGCACTACCACGGCGCGCAGGCGTTCACGTTTGAGCTTGGGTGCGTGGCTCCTTTTGGCCACAATGACCTAGCGGCCTTGGCGCCGATGCTCGAACTCCTTAGTGCCTTGGCGAGCGGCCAAGACCCAGCGCAAGCTGCGCCCGAGCAGATGGCGTTTTTCCGCGTAGCGCACGAAATTAGACGTCAATCCGAGGATTTCCACCTCTGCTTTGCCGATGAAACGCCGAATTTCACTGCCTTTTCACCCGGCACGCTTCTTGCAAAAGATGGGCAGCAGGGAGATATCCGCGTCAGTGACACGCCCTTGCATGTGGTCTTTCCCAATGCCGAGGTGGAAATTGGCGCCCGCGCGGCCTTGTTAGTAACATCAAGCGCACCCCCACATAATGATAATCAATGATAGAATCGCTCCCTTTTTCGCGCTGGCTGCTATTTCACTAGAGTAACCGCGTCATAGAGTCACCGCGTCAGCTGAGCCGTCCCCGTTCTTGGCGCTCACCTTTTGGAGCCTCTGTTTTTAGAGCCAATGTTTTTGGAGCCCTGCTATGGCCGCAACGCCTATTCCCCTTGAAGTGCGCAATATAAAAAAGCGCTTTGGCGATACGGAAGTCCTCAAAGGCCTGTCGCTCCACGCCCATAAAGGCGATGTCATCACGATGATTGGCGCCTCTGGCTCGGGTAAAAGCACCTTTTTACGCTGCATGAACCTGTTAGAGCAGCCCAACGAGGGCGATCTGATCGTCCACGGCGAAGAGGTTCGCTTTAAAACCACCAAGCGTGGACGCGAGCCGGCCGATTGGAAACAGGTCGTGAGGATGCGTGCTCGGCTATCGATGGTGTTTCAAAGCTTCAACCTTTGGGCACACATGACGCTTCTGGAAAATATCATCGAGGCGCCTATTTACGTGCTGGGCAAACCCAAAAAAGACGCCATCGAACACGCCAATGCGTTGCTTGAGCGGGTGGGGCTTTCTCATCGCGCCGATGCCTATCCCGCGCAAATGTCCGGTGGGCAGCAGCAACGTGGCGCCATCGCCCGAGCGCTGGCCATGGACCCGGAAGTCATGCTGTTCGACGAGCCGACATCCGCGCTTGACCCAGAACTGGTCGGCGATGTGCTAAAGGTAATGCACGATCTTGCCGACGAGGGTCGCACGATGATTGTGGTCACCCATGAGATGGGCTTTGCCCGCGATGTCTCAAGCCAGGTGATTTACTTGCATCAAGGCCTGATTGAAGAGTCAGGAACACCCGCCGATGTGCTAGGCAACCCGCAATCGCCGCGCTTAAAGCAGTTTCTGGCGCCTAAATACTGACATGTTTTGCGAGGCTCACCATGCTTGACCTTCACGGTTACGGCCCGCGCTTGCTTGAAGGGGCGGGGGTTACGATCACCCTAGCCCTGCTGGCGCTAGCACTGGCGATTGTGCTCGGGCTTATTACGGCCAGTGCCAAAATGTCGCGCAGCTGGCTGGCGCACCGTATCGCTACGTTTTACACCACGGTGATTCGCGGCGTGCCGGATCTCGTGCTGATGATGCTGCTGTTCTTTGGTGGCCAGATAGGCGTCAATGTCATCACCGACTTTCTCTATTACGAGTTTGATATCGATATTTTTATCAATATCAACGCTTTCGTCGCCGGGGTTGTCACTATCGGGCTGATTTTTGGCGCCTACATGGGGGAAACCTTTCGCGGCGCGTTTATGGCGGTGGATCAAGGCCAGATTGAAGCGGGTAAAGCCTACGGCATGAGCGATGCGCTGGTATTTCGGCGTATTCGCTTTCCACAGATGATGCGACACGCGCTTCCCGGGCTTTCCAATAATTGGATGGTGCTATTAAAAACCACCGCGCTTGTCTCGGTCATCGGCTTATCGGACATGGTGCGCGTGGCCGCTGAAGCGTCCAAAGCCACCCGCGAGCCCTTCGTGTTTATGATGACGGTCGCGGTGATTTATCTATTGATCGCCAGCGTCTCCGAATGGATGTTTGCCCGCCTGCAAAAGCGCTATAACATCGGTTATGGGGAGGCGGACTAATGGAAGCGCTCATCAATCGGTTGGAAGCACTGCTCGCCGAGAACAGCATTTTTACCCTGCAAACGCTCTCCTATTACGGAGAAGGGCTCTCCACGACCGTTCAGCTGGTCTTTATCTCGCTGATCGTTGGGCTGATTGCCGCAGTACCGCTGGCCATCGGCCGCGGGTCCAAACGGCGCTATATCAAGTGGCCCATTTTTGCCTATACCTATGTGTTTCGCGGCACGCCACTGCTGATTCAGCTCTATTTGATCTACTACGGCGTGGTGTTTGTCGACGGCATCCAAGAGACGTGGTTGTGGGTGATTTTGAAAGAGCCCTTCGTGCCCGCCTTGGTCGCGTTTACCCTCAACACGGCGGCCTACACCACCGAAATTTTTCACGGCGCCATTAAGGCGACCCCCAAAGGGGAAATCGAAGCCGCACGCGCCTACGGTATGTCTCCAGCGCTCACCCTACGCCGTATCGTGCTACCCAGCGCTTTTCGCCGCGCCCTGCCCGCCTACGGTAACGAAGTGATTTTTATGCTCCACGCCAGCGCCATCGCCAGCGTAGTCACGATCATGGATCTCACTGGGGCCGCGCGCTTTGTTTACGCCCGCTTCTACGCACCGTTTGATGCGTTTTTGTTCGTCGCGGCGATTTATCTTTGTCTCACCTTTGCGATTCTCTACCTGTTCCGCTACCTGGAGAAAAAGCTGCTTGCCCATTTGCAGCCAATGACATAACGAGTAGACAAAGCAACGACATAAAACAAGCGTTAGTTCGCTTTGAGCGTTAGGCTTTGCCTCAACGCTTGGCTGGGGTAAATTAATGGTGATCACCATTAGGTGAACTCATTACTTTTGGAGAAATTTTATGACTCGCTTTATGCCAAGCAACACCATGAAAAAAGTGCTGTCGCTGTCCGTTCTCGGCTTAGCCGTTGTCGCCACCAGCGCTCAGGCGCGCGATTACGATGAGATTCGCATCGGCGTAGACGTGCCTTACGAGCCCATGGAATACCGCACGCCCGACGGTGAGTTGACCGGTTTTGATATCGACCTGGGTAACGCGCTTTGCGCCGAAATCGGCATTCAGTGCGAATGGGTGGTACAAGGCTGGGATGGCATCATCCCAGGCCTAATGGCGCGCAAGTACGACGCTATTATGTCGTCGATGACGATTAACGATGAACGCCGCGAGCAAGTGCTCTTCTCCGAGCCTTACTTCACACCGCCCTCTGCCTGGTTTGCACCCGCCACCAGCGATCTTGAAGAAACTACCGAAGCATCGCTTGAAGACCTCACCATCGGCGTTCAGCGCGGCACCCTTCAGGACAACTACGTTACCGATATGTACGGCGACGTGGCTGACGTTAACCGCTACGCCACCGCCGACGATATGGTTCTCGATATGGAAGCCGAGCGTCTTGATATCCTCTTCCTCGACTACCCGGTCGGCAAAGCAACGCTTCTCGACAGCGATAACCGCAACTACAAAGTGATCGGCGACATGATCACCGAGCCCAAATCGTACTTTGGCGATGGCTTTGGTATCGCATTCCGCCAGCGCGATGAAGCGCTCGCCGAGAAATTCAACGACGCGCTTGAGACACTGCAAGAAGACGGCACCTACGACGAAATTCACCAGCGCTACTTTGGTAAATAGTAAATATTTAGCGAAGAATTACTATTTAGTAGAGAGTAACGAATGCACCTCCCCAGCCCGCTGGGGAGGTTTCCTTCACACTTCCTACGCCTATCGTTCTTTGATCTCCCTGATCTCCCGCCTATCAGCAAGGAATATCGGCATCGCATTGGCCGGCATAGGTCTTGCGTAAAGAAACCCTTGCGCCAAATCACAGTTTAAATCTTTAACCAGGCGGTCCTGATCAGCGGTTTCCACGCCTTCCACCACCACCGTCAAACCCAGGCAATGCCCAACCGTAATAATGGCCTGCAAGATAGCCATATCGCTATCGTTTTCCATGGCATGGTGAAGGAAGTTTCTATCAATCTTGAGGCTGCAAACAGGTAAATTTCGCAAATAAACCAGAGAAGAATACCCCGTACCAAAGTCATCAATGGAAATATGCACACCCGCCTGCTTCAATACCTTAAGTTGCCTTATTTGTTCCCCTTCAACACCGATCACTTCATTCTCTGTCAGCTCCACGCCTAATTGAGAGGGTAAGAGGTCATGGTCGTATAGCGTCTGCAGGATATAGTCGGCTAAATGCTGGTTCGTCAGCTGGCGTCCCGATAAATTAATGTCGACCCGTACCCTTTCAAGCGCTGTGCCCTGCCAGGCTTTAAGCTGTCTGCAGGCGTTTTCAATGACCCAATCGCCAATACGATTAATTAGCCCTGATTTCTCCGCTATCGGAATAAAGATGGAAGGAGAAATTGGCTGAGAATTTCCGTCGAAGCATCGCAGTAGCGCCTCGCAGGAATATATTTCTCCGTTCTTCAAATCAATTTGCGGCTGGAAATAAAGCTGCAGACTGTCGGCAGTGATTGCACTTCGAAGGAGTGCTGTCACTTCCTGATAGTGAACTAACCGATCATTAATGTCTGAGGTGTAAAAACAAATGTTGTTTTTTCCTGACTCTTTAGCTTGGTACATGGCGGCATCAGCGTTGCCCATAAGCTCAACCACTGTCGAGCCATCATCGGGAAACAGGCTGACACCGAAACTGGCCGTCATCTGATAACGAACGTTATCCAGAACAAAGCCTTGATCTAGCACGCTGATCAAACGCTGAAGAAGCTCATAAATGCTTTCGGTTCCATCGAAATCAAACAACAACAAGACAAACTCGTCACCACCGAACCGGCTCAGTAGATCGCAGCCACGAATTTCTTTTTTTAGCCGCTCAGCAATCGCCCGTAAGAGATCATCACCATAATGATGCCCAAGGGTGTCATTGATTAGCTTGAAATTATCCAAATCAATAAACACGACAGCTACTTTACTCTCTGATCGTCGTTCTGCGGCGGCAAGATACTTTGACAATTCAAGCTCCATCAACCGCCTGTTAGGCAGTTGGGTTAAATTGTCAAAATTGGCTATCCGATACAGCTTTTCGTTGGCTTCTTTCTGCTCCTGCAGGCAAATATCGATGCAAAACATTTCGCAGTCACCGGTATCTTGCTTAATCATCACATGGCTGGAATAAACAGGAATACGGTGACCGTCTTTATGCTTTAGCTCAATTTCCTCGTCAGGAATATCAATATTGTGATCTAGCCAGTTCCGGTGAGCTGCAATCACGTCTTCGCGCATCGAATCAGGGATAATCAAGTCTTCTAATAACTTTCCCTGTGCTTCCTCCCGGGTATACCCGTAAAGACGCCGACTTGCTTCGTTCCAATAAATAACTTCGCGTTTCTTGTTATAACCCTGCACGGCGACCATTGGCAGGTTTTCAATCAACTCATAGAAATTCCGTACACTTTTTGAGTCAGCCGTTAGCGGATATGAGTCGCTCTTGGTTGAGAGAAGAGGTATTTTATGGCCACTTTTGTCTGGCATTTCCTTACCTCCTAATATTATCCCTGCAACCAATCGAACAATAACGATGGTGTTTGGTCACGTGTGAGCGATTGTAGACAATATTCTTATTGCTTAAGCTGGATGTCTTACCACACCCATACAAGCAAGCGTCGCAGATCAACCCCGTTTACGCCAGAACCACATGATTAACGATTATATTTGCGGTTATGTATTACCTGGTTGGCAAGGCAACGTTTCTCGACAACGACAACCGCTAAGGCGTTGTCGCCGTTCACGCTAGCCCAGCGCTTCCATTTGCCGGGCTTTTGCTTTAATGGCGAGGAGTTATATCCCGCTCGGCGTCGCGCTGGAAATCATCGCGCATCTCGGTCTGATAACGGCACATGCGGTCACGCCCTGCGCTTTTCGCCCGGTACATGGCAATATCGGCCTGTTTGAGCGCTTCTTCATGATCGATTTCGGTGCTGTTGATGCATGTGTAACCAATGCTAGGCGTGACATCAACCCAGCGGCTTTCCAGGCGGTACGACGCAGATAGCGTATGCTGAACGCGCTCGGCATAGGCCGTGGCGTGGGCCTCTATGACAGTGTCTGAGTCATCATCAAAACGTGCGAGCAGCACAAACTCATCGCCGCTCAGACGCGCCGCAATATCGTTTTCGCCGAGGCAGCTACCTAACCGGCGGGCAACCTGCACCAGCAAATCATCCCCCGCGGCATGCCCTAGCGTGTCGTTGATCAGCTTGAAGCGATCCAGGTCCAGAAACATCAGCATGCCCTGGCATGGTGTTGGCGAACGCCATAGCGCCTCAAGGCGCTCAATAAACAGACGCCGATTGGGCATGTCGGTCAGCGCATCGTAGTAGGCTTGGCGGTAAATAATTGCCTCGTAGCGCTGACGCTCGGTAAAATCTTCGATGATCGCCACGCCACCGACTTTCTCCTTGCCGGCACTATGCACCGCATTGAAAAATACGCGCAGCGGCGTGCCTTGCTCGGCTTTAGGCAATACATAGGTGCCTTCGTAGTAGCCTGTACCGTGCGATAGCGCATCGCTCACCCCCTTGGCCACGCCAGGGTCGGCGGAAGGCGCCAGCATGTTATAGCCCATCATCTGGCCTCGCTCCACGCCCAAAATCTTTAGCAGCTTGTCATTGCAGTCGGTGATCTGGCCGTCGCAGTCAAAGTGCACCACGCCAAGCGGCGAATGGTTAAAGATCGAGCGGTAGCGGTTTTCACTCTCTAACAGCATGGACTCGCGCGCGGCCATGCTAACGCGCAGGGCGATGTTATCGTGGATAATGCGGCTGAAGCGGCGGCTAGCCACAAAAATCAGGCCCAAAAACAGCACGAGCACCGCCCCAATCAACATCGCCAGGGGCGTACCAAGCCATAGAAACCGCATTAACAAAGGCAGCATAATCGGTAGCACAAACCCCAGTGCCACCCACCATACAGCGGAAAGCGTGGTCACGCCCCCCGCGGTAATACCGGCCATTACAATGGAAAGTGCAGCGACTTGGCCGCTATGTTCTGGGGTAAACAGCAACCAGCTCCCCGCGCCCCAAACACAGCCCGCGGCGATAGCCCCTGCACTGAAGCGCCACAACCAACGCCGGCGGCGCTGCTGCATGGTTGGCAACTGATGGTAACGGTAGGCAATACCCAGGCGCACGCCAGACACCACGACCACCGACATCAACCAGCCAAGTAATACCACCGCTGACACAACCGGCCAGAGCGCTGCCACCAGCAAAATAGCTGCTACGACGCTTGTCAGAACCGGTTGCCATAGCTTCTCGTATAGCAAGCGTACTTTCTCACTGCGCAGCCGTTTGAGGGTGACATAATGTTCACGGCGAAAGTCACTGCGAAGCCCCGACGCTGTCGCGGTGGATGAAGCGTTAGGCATACAAACTCCGTTTTTTTATGCGCTGAACAACGGCGCTAATATTTTATTATTGCTTATTGTTATATACGAAATACGATGGACATTCAGTAAAGGTAATCGATACGTCAGGCTGCCGATTGGCAGCCTGACTAGACGGTTAGTTATCTTTAACGCAAAAGAGAAGCGAGTGCTAGTGGCATGTTCGTTAGGGCACAAAATGAAAGACGGGTGCCGGGGCATCCGGCAATAGCGCCGCGCACGTCTGAACCTGTTTAAGAAGCTCAACGTGGTTTTTCGCCACCAGGTTAATGTGCGCAAGCTTGCGCCCGGCACGCTCACTTTTGTCATAGCGGTGTAGGTGCGCGTTTGCTAGGCGCAGCACCTCAGTGCTTTGCGGTTCACGCCCGATCACATTCACCATACAGGTCGGCGCAATCGCTTGTGTCTCACCCAGCGGCAAGCCCTGTACCGCGCGCAGGTGATTTTCAAACTGGCTGGTCACCGCACCGTTCATGGTCCAGTGGCCAGAGTTATGCACCCGAGGTGCCATTTCATTGGCTAATAGCTTGCCATCACGGGTCTGAAATAGCTCCAGCGCCAACACGCCAACGTAGTCGAGTTCATCCAGCAGGGCGCGAATATAGTTATCGGCGGTTTGTTGCACAGCCGCATCGAGATCCGGCAGTGGCGCAACCGAGTAGCGCAGAATGCCATCAACGTGCACGTTTTCCGCCATAGGGTAGAACTTCACCTCCCCGTCGCGACCGCGCACGGCAATCATCGAGACTTCACGAACAAAATCCACGAAGGCTTCAACAATCAGCTGCGTATGGTTGATGTTTGCCCAGGCCTCGTGCGCCTGCTCCGGCGTTTTCAACACGGCTTGACCTTTACCGTCGTAGCCTTCGGTGACCGATTTCGCCACCACCTGACAGCCTAGCTCGCGTGCGGCAGCCTCTAACTGCTCTGCACTTTCCACCACGCGATACGCTGGCGTGGGAATATTCAACCGATCAAACAGCGCTTTCTCTTCCACGCGATTTTGGCACACCTGAATGGCACGACTGCCCGGGTAGACTGGCTTGTGCTTTTCGATTTCGCGCACAAGCGATACCGGCAGGTGCTCAAACTCGTAGGTGATGACGTCGACGTTGGCGAGAAATTCCGCCAGGTGCTGATTGTTGGGGTCAACGATCACTTCACCAATACCGGCGCTAGGTTTGCCAGTGGTATCCAAAAAAGTGAAGCGATTACCCAGCGGATAGCCCGCTAGCGCCAGCATACGTCCGAGTTGGCCTGCGCCTAAGACACCAATGTTCATGCTCACCTCCTTTACTTTGTGTCAGGGCGCGGGTCGGGGTTATCGAGTACGGTGCGGGTTTGTTCAGCCCGAAAGGCGTCGACGGCCTCGCGTACAGCAGGCTCTTGCAGCCCGATGATTTGCGCCGCCAGCAGGCCTGCGTTGGTCGCACCCGCTTTGCCAATCGCCAGCGTGCCCACGGCGATACCGCCAGGCATTTGCGCGATCGAAAGTAGCGAATCCAACCCTTTCAACGCTTTGGATTCCACCGGCACGCCAAGTACCGGCAGCGGCGTTTGCGAGGCGACCATGCCGGGTAGATGCGCGGCACCGCCGGCACCGGCCACAATAACCTGTATTCCCCGCTCAGCCGCGCCTTTAGCATAGTCAAACAGCAAATCAGGCGTACGATGGGCAGACACCACGCGCGTTTCATACGCCACGCCTAAACGCTCCAGCATGGCAACGGCGTGCTCCATGACGGGCCAATCCGATTTAGACCCCATAATCACCCCCACTTTGGGCGCGCTGTTTGACGACATTTTTTACTCCTCGGCGATCATAACGCCACGTTAAAAATAAGGCCGATAGTCTACCAGAGCACGCCCCCATGCGGGCGCTTTGGGGCGATATCAACTTTTCATCAAATGGGCATTGAAAAGCGCGTCACTTAGCGGCATTGTGTCGATGTCACTTCAGACCTGATGGAGCCTCATGAGTACGGCACGCTCATATGCAAACGCGGAAATGACCGACCCTCCGCGAAGCTGCCCTGACGAACTTGACGTCAGGGAGTTAGAAAAACGTACGCGCCTGATGCGTATTATTATCCGCCTTATCGCCGTCTCCGAACTCGGCAGTCGTGAAATTGCTCGGCGGGCAGGACTACCGGTACAGAAGGTAAGCGATCTTCTCGCCGGAAGGCTTGAGCACCTTAACGTAGACGAACTTTACGTTTTGCGTCGCACATTAGAGACGGAGGCGCCTTTGCATTAATGCGCCCTGAAAAAGAGCCCTTCATCGGGTAAAAGCCAACTGCTTTGCGGTTGGCTTTTTTTGTTAGTAAACAACCCCTTACCTGAAAGATTAAGTGAGCATTAAAAAACCCGGCATAAGCTATTGATACGCATCAATTTTTTCTACAGCGTAACCCCTACCCTGAACCTTAACCCGACGTTCCACCCAGCAGAGTGATCCTCTGCTAAGTTCAGGAGGCGCTATGGATCCCATCCGCCGCTCGCTACTCGGCCAACTCGCTCGTCTCAGTGCAGGTGCGGCATTCGTGCCACTGACAAGCGTTGCCCAAGCCGGCATTAATCAGCAGCCGATTCGCCGTGAAGGCGACCCGACGAAACGCTATGGCATGCTGATTGATTTGCGTCAATGCATTGGTTGCCAAGCCTGCACGGTGTCGTGCCATATCGAAAACGACGCCCCACTGGGCAAATTTCGCACCACCGTGGCGCAGTACGAAGTCGAGCATCAAGAAAGCGGCGAACTCGCTACGTTTATGCTGCCCAGGCTGTGCAATCACTGCGAGAACCCGCCCTGCGTGCCCGTTTGCCCGGTGGAGGCAACCTATCAACAGCGCGACGGCATTGTAGTGGTGGATAGCGACCGCTGTGTCGGCTGCGCTTACTGCGTTAACGCCTGTCCTTATGATGCCCGTTTTATCAACGATAAAACCCAAACCGCCGATAAATGCACGTTCTGCGCACACCGCTTAGAAGCTGGCTTATTGCCTGCGTGCGTTGAAAGCTGCGTGGGCGGCGCGCGGGTCATCGGCGACATGCGCAACCCAGAAAGCCAGATCAGTCGCATGATTGCTGAGTACCGTGACGAGCTGATGGTGTTACAGCCAGAAAAAAACACCGTGCCTCAGGTCTTCTATCTCGGCATGGACGAGCGTTTTGTCACACGCCCGAATGCTGAGCCGGTTGCCCTAGAAGTGTTAGACCCCCACGGTCAGGAGATGGGTTATGAATTCCACCATTGAGCTACTCGCGCCACGTTACGATATCGCTTGGTACCCCTGGGCGGTGCAGTACTTTTTCATGATCGCGCTTTCCTACGCCACGCTATGGCTTGCCGCACCCGCACTAGTGTTTGGTAAAAAGGCGTGGCTACCCACCGCGCGTTTGGCGCTTTTAGCCTGCATCACCACCACGCTCGTGGCCCCGGTCGCACTGCTGGCGGATCTACACCAGCCGCTTCGCTTCTGGCACTTCTACGCCTACGCCACTGAAAGCTCGTGGATGTCGATTGGCAGTCTGATTCTGCCGCTTTATGTCGTTAGCGTGCTGGCCCTCACCTGGCTTGCCTGGCGCCCGGCGCTACAGGAAAACCGAGAAGCGTCGGGTATCAGCGGTTTTGTCGCGCGCCGACTCGCTTTCGGCACTAGCGCCACCCCACGCGCGTTAGTGGTCTTAGTCGGGCTTGCCGCTTTGATGCTATCCAGCGGCATTATGCTTTACACCGGGGCGGAGCTTGCCATCGTCAAAGCCCGCCCGCTTTGGCACACCATTTGGCTACCGCCCATGTTAGTTGCCACCGGGTTTATTGCGGCGGCGGGGGGGCTTCTCGTGCTCAACCGGGTAAGCGGCGTTCGCGAGCACGCCACTAACATGCAAATGCTAAAGGTGTTGTTAGCCGCCAGTGCGATTGCCGGGCTGATAGCGCTGACCTGGCTGATTGACGGTATCAATGCCAATGTCGGCTCAGTTGCCGCCGCGCTGGAATCTGTCCGCCACAGCCCTTCTTGGCGCAATACCGCGCTATGGGGCCTAATATCGGGGG
>JBNJFC010000039.1:0-14737 GCA_051746485.1 Pseudomonadota bacterium | reverse complement strand
AGGAGGCACTTTCAGCCCGGCCGCATCAGGCAAAGTGTCATTTAGCGCACCCCCCGTTGTCGTGATGACCGGCAAGCCACGCGCCAGCGCTTCTGTCACCACCATGCCGTAGCCTTCATACCAGGACGGCAGCACCAGGACGTCAGCTCGCTGGTAAGCGGCCTCCAATTCGGCACTATCACATTCGCCATGCAGGTACAGTGAGGCGGTCAACCCATGCTCACCGATTAGCATCGCCACGCGCTTTACAAATTCAGGATCACGCGCGTGGCTGCCGTAGCAATGACACTGCCAGTCAAGCTGTGACAGCGGCCCGAGCGCTATCGCCAAGATATCTTGGCCTTTACGTGGCGTGACGGTCGCAACGCAAAGTAGATTCATGGGTCCGTCACGCGTAGGCTCGCTTAGCGGCGCCGGCGCGACGCCGGGCTCCACTACGTTAATGGGCGCCAGTTTAACCCCCATCTCGACGGCCAGTACCTCTAGGCGGCGCCGAGTAAAGCGGCTGGTCACTACAATGCGCGCCACCGCCGACAGCGCGGCCATTTCGCTCTGGTGGAACTGGGTTTGCTTGGCCGCTGTCAGCCCTTGTTCATCGCCGAGTGGGTGATGAATCAATGCGGTGATATCGAGCCTCGCGCGGTGTCGTGCCACTACCCTAGGCAGTGCCCCCATGGCGAGCCCGTCGATCACCACTCGGCTGCCGTCAGGTTGAGCGCCCAAGGCGGCGTTTAATGCTTCGCGTGCGGTAGTGTCGGCATCGGGGAAGCGCCCCTCAAGCCCCACCACGTCTACCTGCCAACCGTCCTCACGCAGCGCATGGGTGATGTGGGCATCATAAAGATAGCCACCGGTGCGCTGGCCCGGATCGCCAGCGACAAGCAAGGTTAAGCGCTGGCTCACAGCGCGCCCTCATAACTTGCCCAAGCGATATGCGACTCGTGGAGTTTGACCTCCACTCGCTCGATACCCTTTGCCGTTTCGCCTAGCTCGCCTTGCTGGATTGCGGCGGCAATGCGGTCAAAAATCACCTTGGCCATGAACTCAGTCGTGGTGTTGTGCCCTTTGAGCGACTCCACTTCGTCTAGGTTGCAGTAGTTGTAGTCAGCTAATATCGCTTTGAGGGATTCGCTCGCCAGGCCGATATCGATGACGAGGCCATCGCCATCGAGCTCAGGGCGCTGAAAGGCAACGTCCACCACGTACGTTGCGCCGTGCATTTGCTGCGCGGGGCCGAATACCTCGCCGTTGAAGCTATGGGCGATCATTAAATGATCACGAACGCAAAGGCGGTACATAAAAGCTCCTTTTTCAATTAGTTACGTGTCGCTCAATCACGTATCTCGTTTAATACCGTATTCGGTGGCAGAGTTCGCCGCTGTCTGGGGCAAAAATATCGGCAGCCACTCGGGGCAAATCCGCAAAAGCGGATTCACCGCTAATCAGCGCATCCAGGGCGGAGTCACTCAGCAAGCGCAGCGCTAACGTAAGGCGCCGCTCAAAATCCCAACGCGGTTGTTGATGCGTTGGCAGCCGGCCGACTTGGCTGGCGCGCAGGGTCAGCCGCTGCGAATGAAACGCGCCGCCGAGCGACACCGGAACGCTGCCCTCGCCATACCAGCTCATTTCGATGATGCGGCCTTCCATTCCGGCAAGCGAAAACGCTGTATTCAGCCCTTCGCTGTGGCCGCTGGCATGAATCACAAGGTCCTGATCTGCCTGGGCGTTGTCGGGTAAGGCAAACGCAACATTTAACGCCTCGGCCAGTGTTTGGCGCTGAGGATTGATATCCACCAACTGCACGTCGGTGCCGATGACGCGCTGGCAAAGATACGCCACCAACGCTCCCACCACCCCCGCACCGATAACACTGATGCGCTCACCGGGGAGAGGTCTTGCATCCCATACGCCGTTCAACGCAGTTTCCATATTGGCCGCGAGAATGGCGCGCTCAACCGGGGTACCTTCAGGCAATACGTGCACCGCGCTGGCGGGAACGACGTAGCGGTCCTGGTGCGGATAAAGACAAAAGACCTTCTTCCCTTTAAGCGCCGCAGGGCCGGCGAGTACCTCACCGACGCTGCTGTAACCATATTTAACCGGCGCGGGAAAGTTGCCCTCCTGAAACGGGGCACGCATACGCGAAAACTCTGAGGTGGGTACGCGTCCATGAAAAACCAACGCTTCAGACCCGCGGCTAACCCCGCTGTAGTGCGTCTTCACTTCCACCGGCGCTTCGATATCCGATAATTGCAGCGGTGTTTGGCGTAGCTCCCCTTTGCCGGGAGCGCTTAGCCAGAACGCCGTGGCAGCTTGATTTGCCATGCATCATCCTTTCTTCATCAGCGTGTTTAGGTATTATTCCAACGTAAGCGACTTTGCTCGACAATGCCACCTTCTTCTACAAAAATGGTACACAGAAGTACTTTTGCAACAGTTTATTTCTATCGACCTTCGGGAGCGACGCGATGTTTCTGTATCGCAATGTCAACGTCACCTTAGCGCTGTCCAGGCGCCTGTATACGACGGTCGAAGTGGTGCTCGTCGGCATTGCGCTGGTGTTGATGGGCCACGGGTTTCCCCGCCTTATACAAGGCGCTGGAGAGTGGCTTGTGGCACTTCTGGTTTATGTCTTGATCGGGGCGCTTATTGTGCGCTTCTGGCCGCACGGCGCGTTAGGATGGGCCAACCGCGTCACGCTGGTGCGCAGTGCACTGGTAGCCCTTATCGCCGGTGGGCTGATTGCCAATGCTTCAACCGTTGGCCAATGGCAATGGTTAGGCATCGCCGCCACTGCCCTGCTGCTCGATGGTGTCGATGGCTTTGTCGCGCGTAGAGCCCACTGCCAATCCGACTTCGGCGCACGTTTTGATATGGAGCTGGATGCCTTGCTGATTTTGCTGCTTTGCCTGGCGTTGATCACAACCGCCGAGCTCGGCCCCTGGGTATTGTTGATCGGTGCGATGCGCTACGGTTTTGTGCTGGCCAGCGGCGTTTATCCGTGGCTGAAAGCGCCGCTTTTCACCAGTTGGAGACGCAAAGCGGTATGTGTCTGGCAAGTGAGCGCGCTGCTGCTGGCGCTCACCCCGCTCACCCCAAGCGGGGTATCCGCGTTACTCGCGCTCAGCGCGCTCATCACGCTGGTTTACTCCTTCGGTGTAGACGTGTGGTGGCTTTATCGTAGCCCCCGCGTTTAGACCCATTGGCACGCTCTCTGCATGTCTCTTCGCATACTCTCAATATCTCCCCATATACTCTTCATAAAGTATGCCAGCACAGCCGCGTGTTACCGGAGCCTTAATGCCCATGTCAACGCCACTGCCTTTTACCCCGTCTTACACCACCCCGCTTGACACTAATGCCTTCCAAGCCCGTGCGTATCGGCACTTAAGTTGTCTGTACGGTGAGCGCGCCGACGAAGTGATGCGCCGCCTATTAACCCTTCTCTCGCACCAGGGCTTGCATGACACGCCACCGTCACAAAATGCCCTCGACACACCACTTTGGAGTGAACGCGACCAGTGGCTGATCTCCTACGGCAACAGCCTTGTTGACGGCGATGCGCCACCGCTTAGCGTACTCGCGGATTTTCTAACCAAGCACTTAACGGGAACCTTTAGCGGCGTACACCTGCTACCGTTTTTCCCTTGGAGCAGCGATGACGGCTTTTCGGTGATTCATTACCGTGAAGTGGACCCAGCCCTTGGGGATTGGCCGCAGGTTCGTGCGCTTTGCCAATACGGCGACTTGGCGGTCGATCTCGTGCTCAACCACGTATCGCGTGAGTCGCTTTGGTTTGTGGATTACCTGTCCGGCAGCCATCCGGGGCGCGATTACTTTATCGAAATGGATCCAGAAACCGATCTATCGGCCGTGGTTCGTCCGCGAAGCTCACCGCTATTGGTGCCCGTGTCGACGCGGCGCGGCACACGCTATTTGTGGGCGACATTTTCCGAAGACCAGATCGATCTCAACTTTGCCAACCCGGATGTGCTGTTGGAGTTTGTCGGCATTCTGCTGTTTTATCTGCAGCAAGGCGCGCGGGTGATTCGCCTCGATGCGATTGCCTATCTGTGGAAAAAAGTCGGCACATCCAGCATTCACCTACCGGAAACCCACGAAATCGTGCGCCTATTGCGCGCGGTGGTAGACCACATCGCTCCGGGGACACTACTGCTTACCGAAACCAACGTGCCGCACGAAGAAAACATCAGCTACTTTGGTGCCGACAAAGCGCATATGGTGTATCAATTCCCGCTGCCGCCGCTTCTGCTGCATACGCTGACCAGCGGCGAGGCGGGCACCCTGGCCGCTTGGCTGACAAGTTTGCCCGAACTGTCACCGGGGTGTCGCTTTCTCAACTTTACCGCCAGCCACGACGGCATTGGCGTGCGGCCGCTGGAAGGCTGGCTGGCAGCGCACGATGTAGAAGCATTAACCGAGCTGATGCACCGTTTTGGCGGTTTTGTCAGCATGCGCCGTCAACCGGATGGCAGCGACTCGCCGTATGAAATCAACATTACCTGGTTTGACGCCATGAAAGGCACGCGACGCGGTGTCGATCACTGGCAAGTGCCACGCTTTCTCTGCGGGCAGCAGCTGATGTTGGGTCTACAGGGCATCCCCGCTGTTTACGTGCATACCCTGACCGGTACGTTGAACGACTTGGAAGGCGTTGAGCGCAGTGGACGGCTACGTTCCATCAACCGCCGCCGCTGGCAACGCGACGAGCTTGAGCGCTTATTGGAAACCACCAGCACCACCACCCATGATGTCTTTTTTGCGCTTAAAACGTTGCTGGACGTTCGTCGACAGGAGCCGTGCTTTCACCCCGACGCGGCTCAGCGCGTGTTAGAAACACCGACCGAGCTTTTGGCCTTTGAGCGCGGCCCGCTGCGAGATGGTCGCCGCCTGTTAGCGGTCCACAACGTCACGGATAGCCCACAGCCGCTGGCTTCGCTTGCCAGCGCACTGGGCGATATCCATTGGCAGGATATCGTGACGCGCAAAACCTGGGCAGCGGCAAATTCCCTTCCGCCGTATGGTGTGCTGTGGCTAGTTAGCGACGAATAAAACCCTTCGTTCCTGCACTAGGCTCTGCCGCGCCTAGACGTCGCCTCGATTGTCCGCTTCCACCGCGGCGTGCATCCGCTCAGGCAGGTCGGGAATCGCCGCCCTCACGCGATTCCAACTGGGGATGAAAGGCCGCTCGCCAGGGGTCTCCAGGAAGGTGTTGCCCGCCTCTAGCAAGTTGGCAGCGAAAAGCTCCACGGCACGCTCCTCGGCGTGGCGGTCTAGGCGTAGCCCGTTCATTACCGCATCGTGGTCGTAGGCTTCAATCAGATCCAGCGCCAGCCGGTAGTAGGTCGCTTTTAGTGTGCGAAACCCCTCCGCGCTGAACGTCACGCCCTGGGTCGCCAGCTTACGGTAGAGCGCCTTGGCAATATCCAAACTCATACGGTTAAGCCCGGCGGTGGCGTCTTCCTCCGACACCGGCTGATGCTTGTGGTCGTAGGCATCAGCAAGATCCACCTGGCACAGCCGCTTGGTCGAGTAGTTGCGGTGCACCTCCGAAAGCACGCCGATTTCCAGCCCCCAATCGGCAGGAATGCGGATACCGTCCAGCACCTCGGCGCGCATCGAGAACTCGCCCGAGAGCGCATAGCGAAAGCTATCCAGGTATTCAAGATACGGTAGCGGGCCGTAGATCTTTTTCAGTGCGCGCAAAAGCGGCGTAACCATCAACCGGGAGACGCGACCATTGAGCTTGCCCTCAGCAATTCGCGGGTAGTAGCCCTTGCAGAACTCGTAGTTAAAATACGGATGCGCCACCGGGTAGAATAGCCGCGCCAGCAAACCGCGGTCATAAGTGAGAATATCGCAGTCGTGCAGTCCTACTACCTCGCCACGGCCTGACGCCTGAACGAAACCGGCGCAAAACCAAACATTACGCCCTTTCCCCGGCTCCCGTGGTGAGAGCCCTTGCGCTTCCAACTCATCGTCCAGCGCGCGCAGCCGGGGACCGTCGTTCCATAAAATTCGATGATGTTGCGGCAGGCGCGAGAAGAAATCCCGGGCGTGCAAGAACTGCTCGCGGTCGGCACGGTCCAGGCCAATCACCACCTCGGAAAGATAAGGTACCTGGGCAATTTCATTGACGATGTGGGCAAGCGCCGGCCCTTCCAGCTCCGAGTAGAGCGAGGGCAGAA
Source organism: Pseudomonadota bacterium (assembly GCA_051746485.1). Lineage (GTDB taxonomy): Bacteria > Pseudomonadota > Gammaproteobacteria > Pseudomonadales > Halomonadaceae > Vreelandella. The sequence goes on along the minus strand of JBNJFC010000039.1, from coordinate 8,528 downwards.
TCAAACTCATGGGACGTCGATGGCTGAAACGAACCAACTCCTCTTCCAACGCGGCCACCGGGCGCCGGGTGAGGTTATGAAAGTCGGTGATAACACCGTTTTGATGGAAATCGCTCATCGTGTCGCCTCCGCTTTGCCAGATGCCTCTAGCGCCGCCGGTGTTACCCGGCGCTCATCTCGCCCCCACCAGTAAGCCACCCCCTCGGCCCAACCCGTTGGCCCTGTGGCTTCGGTGCGGTAAAGCGCCGTTTGCTGTGGCGCCACCTCCAACCCATGGCAGCCGCGAATCACCACTGCCTGGTCCACCGCTTCCAGCATGGCGATATCGTTAGGGCCATCCCCGAGCGCCAGCGTTTGCGGTTTGGTGCCTTTAAGGGCCTGGAAGCGCTCGATCAGCCAGTTTACCGCGTTACCTTTGTGCGAGTGGCCGGTGGCGTGCCAAAAGCGCCCGCCCCGCACCAGCTGCAAGCCATCGCCGGCAAGCCCTTGGCGCAATGCTTCCAAGCCGCTTTCATCGCCTTCCCAAATCAGTGGCTCGCTACCCTCACGCAGGCGTGCCAGCCGCGCTTCGGACTCGGGGAGTCCGGTGAAATCGCACAGCGCCTCCAAGGTCATGTCGCTCATAGTAGTGAATGCCATGCCAGGCATATCCTTTAGGCGCGCACGCCAGACGTTAAGCCGCTGACGAATAAAACCGATATCGACACCCAACGTTTGGATCGCAAGCCCATCGCGGCCAATATGGCGATCCAAACGTGCATGGCACCAGTCGGCGGGCAACCCCACGACGGCGCCGTTTTCCGCGACAAAAGGCGCATTTTCGCAACCCAACGCCCAACGAAGCGGTAAGATTTCGCTGCGGGTTTTGCTCGTCACCGGAATCACCGACACGCCACGCTCTTTGAGCTGTGAGAGCCAGGGAACGGCGGGCGACCAATCATAGTTATGATGATCCAGCAGCGAGCCGTCCAAATCGGTAAACAAAAGGCGCGGCATGGAGGTGGCATCAGACGCCGCAGGGGAGGTCGTATCGGGCGTGGTTATAGAAGGCATGGCAGCACCTGAGCAGAGGTTAAGTATCTCGTCACTTTTAGCTTATTCACGATGAGTTGCATAGTTCGTGCCAATCATCGTCGTGCTAATCATCACTGGGTCAACTGCAAGATAAGCACAGAAGCACATGGGTCAGTAAAGCAATGACGCGATGCACTTAAAGCAAGCGCCATCCATGTCGGCTCGCACCAATCAGGTGCGCTAACGACCTCAGGCAAACCCTGCTTTTCTGCGCTGCAGCATGTTAACCTAAGGTCTAATTTTACGCTGAGCTAAGGCCTCTATGAACGCACCCGTCCTTGTGATTAATTGCGGATCCTCTTCGATTAAATATGCCCTGATTGATAGCGACCCCAAGGCACCACGCCTTGCCGGGCTCGCCGAGCGATTAGGCAGCACTGAGGCGCGCCTCAAGGGCAGCAACAGCCGCGGGGAGAGTTTTCAGCAATCGCTTTCCGGCGCCGACCACGCGCAAGCGCTGCATGCCATCTTTGCGCGATTGGAGGAGCGCTCCCCAGCAGCAATCGGCCATCGCGTGGTACACGGCGGTGAGCACTTCACCCAGGCAGCACTGATCGATACCAGCGTCATCGACGCAATTGAAACCACCGCCGCGTTGGCCCCATTACATAACCCGGCGAATCTCGCGGGTATTGCCGCGACACGGGCCATATTTCCTAACCTACCGCAAGTGGCGGTATTCGATACGGCGTTTCACCAAACGCTGCCGCCACAGGCGTACCGCTATGCGCTGCCGGAGGCGTTGTATACGCAGCACGGCATCCGCCGCTACGGCTTTCACGGCACTAGCCACGCCTTCGTTAGCCAGCGCGCGGGCGAGATAAGCGAGCGCGGCAACGGTGGCTGGCTGGTCGCGCACCTGGGTAACGGCTGCTCCACCAGCGCGGTGTGGCACAACCAAAGCCTGGATACCAGCATGGGGCTAACGCCGCTGGAAGGCGTTGCCATGGGGACACGCAGCGGTGACGTGGACCCGGGCCTGCACGCGCACCTGCACCGTCAGCTCGGCTGGTCGCTGGATGACATCGACCGCGTGTTGAATAAAGAGAGTGGCCTTTATGGACTTTCCGGGCTCACCAACGACATGCGCGAAATCGAAGCCGCTGCCGACGAGGGGCACACAGGCGCACGCTTGGCCTTTGACGTGTTTTGTTACCGCGTGGCGAAGTCGCTTGCTGCGCTCTCCTGCGCACTGCCCACGCTTGACGGTGTGCTGTTTACCGGCGGCATCGGCGAAAATTCCTCTCAGGTGCGCAAACGCGTCATCCATTTGCTGCCCCACTTTGGTTTGATGCTGGATGACGACAAAAACGCCGCTACCCGCGGCGGCCGCGAAGACCGTATTGATTCTGGCAGCGGCCCCGAAGTGTGGGTCGTCCCCACCGATGAAGAGGGCCGCATTGCCGCCGAAACCCGTCACTGCCTGGAGACCCGCGCATGAGAACACCAACCGAGCCACAAACGATTCTTCTGGTACCCACTAGCGAAGGGGCGGGCTTAACGTCCGCTTGCCTGGGGCTCATTCAGGCGCTTGACACCATTGGCCTTAAAGCCGGCTTTCTCAAACCGTTTATGCAGGACGAGCTCAACGGCCCCGGGCTTGACCGCTCGACCGCGTTGGTCTCACGCACGCTGCAGCAGCGCCCACCGTCACCGATCACCCAAGCACGCCTAGAACGTTTGCTGCGCGACAACCAAATTGACGATTTAATGGAAAGCGTCATTGAACGTTATGACCAAGTGACGCAACAAGCCGAGCGCGACGGCTCTGCGCTCGATTTGGTCGTGGTGGAAGGGGTCGTTCCGACCACGCACACCACTTACGCTACCCAAACCAACACCCAGCTGGCGCACGCGCTCAATGCGCGCATTATCTTGGTCGGTACCGGCGATCTCGAAGCACCGCAGCAGCTCGCGGAAGAGTTGGACATGCACGCCCGAAGCTTTGGCGGTATCAGCTCATCGCGCACCCTAGGCTGCATTCTCATGCGTATGCGCAACCTGCCCTACGCGCAAGATGACGGCCACTTGGATGATCTGACCGCCACCCCAGGCGCCATTAAGCCGCAGCTTGAAGAGCCGGTACTCACGGAGCTACGCCGCCACTCACCAGCGCTTGCCACCGAGCGCTTCCACCTGATTGGCGTGGTGCCCTACAGCAAAACGCTAAGCGCGCCGCGTACAATGGATGTCGCCCGCGCGCTAAACGCGACGCTGCTCAACGAGGGTGAAGCCAGCCAGCGTCGCGTGCTCTCCACCAGCCTATGCGCCCGAAGCGCCGCCAACGCGCTGCATATTTTTACTCCGGGAAGCCTCATCGTGACTTCTGGCGACCGCGACGACGTGGTACTGGCCGCGGCACTCGCGACCATGAACGGTACACGCTTGGCCGGTGTGCTACTCGCCAACGGCTTTACCCCCAACGCAGAAATGATCGAGATGTGCCGCCCGGCCCTGCGTACCGGTTTACCCGTGCTTTCCGTCGACACCAACAGCTTGACCACGGCAACGAATCTCAGCCAACTCAGCGCAGAAATCCCCGTGGATGATTTTGAGCGCGCCGAGCGAGTGGCCCAATTTGTCGCCGCCCACATCGATTTAGACTGGCTGAAAGATACCCTCAAAGACCACCTTGATCGCGGCTTTACCAAGCGCCTTTCACCTTCCGCGTTTCGCTATCAGCTGGTCAAGCTCGCGCAACAGGCGAACAAACGCATTGTGCTGCCGGAAGGCAACGAGCCGCGCACCATCGAGGCGGCCATTATCTGCCAGCGCCGCGGCATCGCTAACTGCGTGCTACTAGGAAATCGTGAAGAAATTGAAAACGTCGCTCATCATCGTGGTTTAACGCTGCCGGATGAGCTCACCATCGTCGACCCGGAGAGCACCCGCGCCCACTACATCGAACCGATGGTGTCGCTGCGCCGTGGCAAGCTCAACGACATCACCGCCGACGCCCAGCTACACGACAATGTCGTGCTAGGAACCATGATGCTGCAGCTTGGCGAGGTGGACGGTCTGGTCTCCGGCGCCGTTCACACCACCGCCAATACCGTGCGCCCGGCGTTTCAGCTGATCAAGACCGCGCCTGAATACAACCAAGTGTCATCGATCTTTTTCATGCTGCTGCCCGAGCAGGTCGTGGTGTACGGCGATTGCGCGGTCAACCCCGACCCGGATGCCGAGACGCTGGCCGAAATCGCGCTGCAAAGCGCCCACTCAGCCGAAGCGTTTGGCATCGAACCGCGGGTGGCGATGATCAGCTACTCTACCGGTGACTCCGGCAGCGGTGCCGACGTGGAAAAAGTGCGCGAAGCCACGCGCATCGCCAAGCAGCGCGCGCCACATCTCGCCATTGACGGCCCGCTGCAATACGACGCCGCCGCCAATGAAAGCGTGGGCAAACAAAAAGCACCGGATTCGCCGGTGGCAGGGCGCGCCACCGTGTTCGTATTTCCCGATCTCAACACCGGTAACACCACTTACAAAGCGGTGCAGCGTAGCGCGCGAGTGGTCAGCGTCGGCCCCATGCTGCAAGGCTTGAACAAGCCGGTGAACGATTTATCGCGTGGCGCGCTGGTAGACGACATTGTCTACACCATTGCGCTTACCGCCATTCAGTCGGCGCAACAGAGCGCTTAAACATGCCCTACCGGGACGGACAAACTTGGCGCCGTCCCGGCTTTTCCACTCCACCCCCTCACCCCCCACTCGATCACGCGGCTAGCTTCCGCTTGACGAATATACGACGAACGCCTAGCGTTTGAGCGTTTTTGCTACGCTTTCAGCACACCCACGACAACGCAATCGCACAGAACAAAAGGTTCCCCCTATGACACTGCTAATGAGTTTGGTCGGTATGGTGACGCTGATTGCCATCGCCCTGCTCTTTTCGTATGACCGTAAAGCCATCCGGCTACGCACGGTGATTGGTGCTTTCGCCATTCAAGCGAGTATCGGCGCTTTTGTGCTCTACGTGCCCTTTGGGCAAACCGTGCTGCAAACCATATCGAGCGGAGTGAGCCAAGTCGTGCTGTATGCCAACGATGGCATTGAGTTCCTGTTTGGTGGGCTCGCCGATGTGGAAAACGTCGGGTTTGTGTTCGCGATCAAAGTCCTACCCGTGATTATTTTCTTCTCCTCGCTGATCGCCGTGCTTTACTACATTGGCATCATGCAATGGGTCATCCGGATTCTTGGTGGCGCGCTACAAAAGGCGCTTGGCACCTCGCGTACCGAGTCGCTCTCCGCTACAGCGAATATCTTTGTCGGCCAAACCGAAGCACCGCTGGTAGTGCGCCCCTTTATCGCCCGCATGACGCCCTCGCAGCTGTTTGCGGTGATGTGTGGCGGCTTGGCCTCGGTGGCAGGCTCCGTTTTGGCCGGCTACGCAGCGCTGGGTATTCCCATGGAGTATTTGGTCGCGGCGTCGTTTATGGCCGCCCCGGGCGGTCTTTTGTTCGCCAAGCTGATCATGCCGGAGACCCAAGAGCCGGAAGATAGCGTCTCGAAGATCGAGGAAGAGCAAGAACACAACGACGACAAACCCAGCAACGTTCTCGACGCGGCGGCCTCAGGCGCCACCTCGGGGCTGAAACTGGCCGCAAATGTCGGGGCCATGCTGCTCGCGTTTATCGGCCTGATCGCGTTAATCAACGGGATGCTCGGCGGCATCGGCGACTGGTTTGGCATGGAATCGCTAAGTCTGGAGCTGATCCTCGGCTGGCTCTTCTCGCCGTTGGCGTTTTTGCTCGGTGTACCATGGGAAGAAGCCAATCTTGCCGGCTCGTTTATCGGCCAAAAGCTCGTCGTCAACGAGTTCGTCGCCTATATCAACTTGGCCCCTTACCTGGATGGCGAAAAAGTGGTTGCCGCGACCGGCCAAGTCATGACGCCCCACACCATGGCCATTTTATCCTTTGCGTTATGCGGTTTTGCCAACCTATCCTCGATTGCCATTTTGCTCGGAGGGCTGGGTAGTATCGCGCCTTCGCGCCGCCATGAAATTGCCCATTTCGGTATGAAAGCAGTGCTCGCCGGGACGCTGTCTAACTTGATGTCAGCGACCATTGCCGGCTTTTTCCTGGCGTTAAGCGGTACCAGTGTGTAACGCAAGCTAACGTTTACTATTGACTTTTTAACCCAAGAGATGCCCATGACTGCTTCGATTAACCTCACCCAAGCCGCGCGTCAGGCGCTTTTGCTGATGGACTTAACCAGCCTTAACGCTGACGATACCGACGCCACCATTGAGTCACTGTGCAAACAGGCCAAAACGCCCTTCGGTCACCCCGCAGCGGTATGTATCTACCCGCAATTTATCGTGACGGCACGCCGCGCGCTTATCGCCCACAAGCTTAGCGGTGAGGTCAAAATCGCCAGCGTCACCAACTTCCCCGACGGCGGCGATGACATCATGGCGGCCGCCCGCGCCACCCGCGAAGCCGTCGCCTCAGGGGCCGATGAAGTCGACGTGGTATTTCCCTACCGCACGCTCATGGCGGGCGACGAAGAAACCGGCCTTGAGCTAGTGGAAATGTGCCACGCCGCTTGCGGCGGCCAGGCGCTATTAAAGATCATCATCGAGTCCGGCGAACTCAAAGAGCCGGCGCTGATCAAACGCGCCAGCGAAATCGCTATCGAGGGCGGCGCCGACTTCATCAAAACCTCCACGGGCAAGGTCGAGGTCAACGCCACGCTCGACGCCGCTGAGATTATGCTCAAGGCCATCAAAGACAGCGGTAAAGACGTCGGCTTTAAAGCCGCCGGCGGGGTCAAAACGGTTGAAGAGGCCGCTGACTACCTTGCCCTAGCAACCGAGATCATGGGCGCCCAGTGGGTTACGCCGAAGCACTTCCGTTTCGGCGCGTCGAGCCTTTTAGCCGATGTGATGGCGACATTGACCGGCAATGCCTCCGTCGCCGAACAAGGAGGGTACTAATGGCGTCAAACGCTTCTCACCATGCCCTGCTCCCCCAAGAGCTGATTCGCCTGAAGCGTGACGGCGAGCCGCTGCCGTTAGAAGAGATCAATGCGTTTGTGCAGGGTATTGCCGATGAGCGCATCAGCGATGCGCAAATTGGCGCCTTCACCATGGCGGTATTTTTAAACGGCATGAGCCGCGAAGAAGTCGTCGCGCTGACCACCGCCACCCGCGACTCCGGTCACGTCATGCAGTGGGATTCGCTCAACCTGCCGGGGCCAATCGTCGACAAGCATTCCACCGGCGGCGTGGGGGATCTGGTGTCTTTAGTGCTGGGCCCCTGGGTCGCCGCCTGCGGCGCGTTCGTGCCGATGATTTCCGGCCGCGGCCTGGGCCATACCGGCGGCACGCTGGATAAGCTCGAATCAATTCCCGGCTACAACCCTTACCCCGCGCCGGAGCGCTTCGGCGACGTGGTTAAATCCACCGGCGTGGCGATCATCGGTCAGACCGGCAACCTCGCCCCGGCGGACAAGCGCATCTACGGGGTGCGCGACGTGACCGCCACGGTGGAATCCATCCCGCTGATCACCGCCTCGATCCTCGGCAAGAAGCTGGCCTCCGGCCTTGACGCCCTGGTGATGGACGTCAAGGTGGGCAGCGGCGCTTTCATGCCGACACCGGAAAAATCCCGCGAACTGGCCAAGAGCATTGCCAACGTGGCCACCCAGGCGGGTACGCCCACCACTGCCCTGCTCACCGATATGAGCCAGCCGCTGGCGCCCTGCGCCGGTAATGCGGTCGAAATTGTCGAAACTCTGGCGCTGCTGCGCGGCGAGCGATCCGATAGCCGCGTCATGCAGGTGACCCGCGAACTGGCCGTCGAAATGCTGATGGCCGGCAGGCTGACCGCCAGCCGTGACGAAGCGCTGGCCAAACTCGACAAAGCGCTTAACTCTGGCGCGGCGGCCGAGGTATTCGCCCGAATGGTCCACGAACTGGGCGGCCCCGCCGACTTCATGGAGCGCCCGGATCGCTATCTGGCCACCGCCCCGGTGGTTCAGGCGGTCTACCCAGAACAGAGCGGCATCGTGCAACGCATTGATACCCGCGCCGTGGGCATGAGCGTCGTGGAGCTGGGCGGTGGCCGCCTGCGCAACGACGCCAGCGTCGACCATCGCGTTGGCTTCAGCGACATCGCCGCCATCGGTGAGCGTGTCGACAGCCAGCGCCCGCTGGCCATGGTGCACGCGCGAAGCGAAGACGCCGCCACGCGCGCTGCTGACCAGCTACGCGCGGCGGTCACGCTGGGTGAACAGCCTGCCACCGCTGATACGCTACTTCAAGACACGTTCCGTGGAGAAGCCTAATGCGCCGCGCAATTGTTGTTGTCCTCGATTCCTTCGGTATCGGCAGCGCGCCGGACGCCGATAAATTCGGTGACCAGGGGGCTGACACCCTGGGCCACATCGCCGCCGCCTGCGCGCGCGGTGAAGCCGATACCGCCGAACGCTCAGGGCCGCTGAGGCTG
>JBNJFC010000038.1:0-14747 GCA_051746485.1 Pseudomonadota bacterium | reverse complement strand
GTATCAAAGCCTCTCGCCAGCCCTAATGCGTACGCCTCACGCGTGAGGCCTTCGTGATCACGACGTACGTCATACACCGCGCGGGCGCAGAGCCTCAACGCGTCTTCGCTCGGCAAGGCCTGCTGCAGCGTGAACGATGCCAGCGCCGGCGGCGGGCAAATACCGTCAAGCGTGAGCACACTCGCCTCGCCCACATGAGCCGCCAACGCCTGATGAATCATCAAGCTGCCGCGCAGTTTGCCATCTAAGCTATAACCGGCAATGTGCGGGGTAGCAAGCGTCGCCAAGTCGTGAAGGGCAGCGTCGATGGAAGGTTCGTTTTCCCACACATCCAACACGGCGGTTAGATCGTTCTGCCCTGCTAAGCGGCTGCGAAGCGCCAAGCCGTCGATGCAGTCACCGCGCCCGGCGTTAAGCACCACCGTGCCGGATGAAAGTTCATCGATACGCTCAGCATTCAGCAAATGCCGGGTGGCGTGCGGGCCGGTGCCCACCAATGGCGTATGCAGGCAGAGCACATCGCAGTGTTCAATCAGCGTGTCAAGGGAGGCAAAACCGCTCTTCCCCTCACTCTCCCCTTCACGCTCGGCACGCGGCGGGTCACAGACCAACACTTCTACTCCTAGCGCCTGCAAACGGGCTTGCAGTCGGCTACCAACATTACCCACGCCCACAATGCCCACACAGCGATCTAAAAGGCGCCAACCATGTCGCTCAGCAAGCGTTAATAAGCTAGCGAGCACATAATCCACCACGGCCTCCGCGTTGCATCCTGGGGCACTGGCGAACCTAATGCCTTGCTGGGCAAGATACGCGCTATCCACATGGTCGGTGCCGATGGTGCAGGTGCCCACAAAGCGCACCGAGCTTTCAGCCAAAAGCGATGCGTTGACCGGAGTGACGGAGCGGATAATTAGCGCATCCACATCGCGTAGGTGCTCGGCGCGGATCTCACGCCCGGCGCGTTTTACCACCTCACCGAAAGCGCCAAAGCAGGCATCAGCGGCGGGAATATTGGCATCGACGAGAAGTTTCATGGCGTTTTGGCTCTGGCGATTTAGAATAGAGGCCACCATTGACGGGCAACCATACGTTTTAACTAGCGTATTTGAACAGTGTGTTTGAGTTAACGTGTTTGAAACAGCGGGGTAACTGAGTGATCGTACGTTGGGAAACCGACCATGACTACGTGCTGGTGCATATCCATCAAGATATGTTCGGCGACTGGATTTTCAGCCGTGCCTGGGGACAAATCGGCACCCAGTTTGGTGGCTTAAAGCACCAGCTGGCGGATACGCGTGACCAAGCCCAGATGTGGCTTGATGACGAAGCCACTATCCAGAACTCGCGTGGTTTTCTCAAGGTGTTGGACGTTACTGACGATACCCCCGAAGGCCAAGAAGCGATGCGGCAGCTATCACTGCTCGACGTTATTTAACCGCCTTCTCGGGCCACACACTTAGCCCAAGTAACGCCGTCCGTTGCGCTCAAACGCGGGTTTTGCCGGCTTGGGCACTGGTGGCGGCGCCATCAACGCGTCCAGTGCGGCTTCATCTAACCAGCCCCGCGCCCTGAGCCATTCGCCCAACCGCTTGGGGTCTAACCCTCGGTCCAGCTCATAGTCTTCGGCATCGGCCAGCACGGGGATGCGCACGCCGTAGCGCGCTATTAGATCATCGTCCTCGCTGATTTCGATATGTCGCAACACCACCTCGTCATTGGCGAGCGTATGTAACAGCGCCTCTAGCTGCGCGCATAGATGGCAGCCTAAGGTGGTATAAAGCCAAAGTGTGATCACGACGCCTCCTTGTGGCGCAGCAAAAAGACATGGTGCAGGTTGGTACGGCGCTGGAAATCCGGGTCGAAAGAGCGCGCGGAAATATCCTCAACGTCAAAGCGTTCTACCAGGGCGCCATCAAGGACGAAGCGACGCTGGTTATTGGAGAACACCAACGTGCCCCCCGGGGCTAAACGCGCCATCGCCAAGTTCACCAACTGCGAATGGTCACGCTGAATATCCAGCGTCTCGCTCATTTTCTTCGAGTTGGAAAACGTCGGCGGGTCCATAAAAATCACATCAAACGTTGTGCTTGCCGTTTCCAGCCAATGAAAACAGTCGTCACGCATCACGCGGTGGCGAGATGGGTCGAGCTGATTAAGCGCGAAGTTATCCTGCGCCCACTTGAGGTAGGTATTGGACATATCCACGCTGACGCTATCACTCGCACCGCCCAAGGCAGCGTGCACCGTCGCGGTGGCCGTGTAGCAGAACAGGTTCAAAAAACGCTTACCCTCGGCCATTTCCCTAAGCATTCGGCGCACCGGCCGGTGGTCGAGAAACAGTCCGGTATCCAAATAATCGCGGAGGTTCACCCACAGCCACGCCGGCCCTTCTTGCACCTTAAAACGCTCGCCGCTGGCGTCGCGCTTCTGATATTGGGCGCTGCCAGTTTGACGCTCGCGGCGTTTCACATAGACATGACTCGAATCCACCTTCAAGGCGTCAGGCAGCACTTCCAAGGCATCAAACAGGCGCTTTTGGGCTTGAGCGGCATTCACCGTGCGCGGCGGCGCGTATTCCTGCACGTGGACACGATCGCCATATACATCGATTGCCAGCGCGAACTCCGGCATATCCGCGTCATAGAGGCGATAGCAGGTTTCACCGCTTTGTTTAAGCCATTTTTTTAAGCGTTTCTGGTTCTTTTTTAGCCGGTTGGCAAACATCTCTGCGTTTTCAGATACGCGCGGCGATGGGTGATGGGTCTCATCGTGTACTTCGGGGCCAGCCGCATCGGCAATGTCCATGAGCAATAGCTTGGCATCCAGCGGTCCGTTTTTCAGCGCGTACTGCTTGTGGGCGCGCAAGCCCAGCCGGTGGCCTAAATCCGGGTTGCCGGTGAAAAGCGCTAGCGTCCAACCGGGGAACGCTGCTTTCACTTTCTCGCCCAGCGTGGCGTAAAGGGTGACTAGCTCCGGCAGCTCGCCGAGCCGCTCGCCATAAGGCGGGTTAGTGATCAGGAGGCCTTTTGAGGCGTGTTCTCCCTCCAGCGCAGCGGGCCTTTCAAGCGTTGCTAGGCTCTGGCCGGTGAGTGTAATCAACGCAGGAACCCCGGCGCGCATGGCATTGGCTTTGGCCGCCGAGAGTGCTGCGGGGCTTTGGTCAAAGCCGAATAGTTGATTTTTACAGCGTTTGCGCCCGATGCTTGCGCGCGCCTGGGCTTCACGCGTTAGCTCTTGCCATGCGGCGCGATCAAAAAGCGCCCAGCCGTGAAAGCCAAATCGCTCACGATGTAGGTTCGGTGCTTGGTCGGCGGCGATCAGCGCCGCTTCAATCAATAGCGTCCCCGCACCGCAAAGCGGATCGACCAGCGGCTCGCCCGCTTTCGCACGCTCGGGCCAACCAGCACGCACCAGTAACGCTGCCGCTAGGTTTTCTTTGAGCGGTGCATGCCCCACATCGAGGCGGTAGCCACGCCGGTGCAGGCTTTCGCCGGCAAGGTCGATACCCAGCGTTAGGTTCTCCCGGTGCAGGTGGGCGTATAGGCGCACATCGGGGGTTTTGGTATCGACATTCGGGCGCGCCTGCCCCGCAAGCAAGAGCGCATCCACCACGCCATCTTTAACCGTTTGCGCACCGAAACGGGTATGGCGTATGTGTTCACTGCGGCCATGGAAATCGACAGCGATTGTTTTTTCTGGGGCAATATGGCGCGCCCAGGGCACTCGCGTTGAGACAACGCGTAGCTGCTCTGCCGTATCCACCAGCGACTCGCGTGAAATGACCGCGATAACACGGTTGGCCAACCGCGACCAGAGACATAATCGATATGCCGTCGCGTGGCTGGCACTGGCGAAAACCCCGGCCACGGTGGTTTTGCCAGGCGTGGCACCTAGGCTTGCTAGCTCATCAGCCAGCAGGCCCTCAATCCCTTTTGGGCAAGTAACCAGCAGGTCTAATTCGTTGCTTTGGATTGGATCAGTCATAGTGGCGGCAGCGCTAAATGCGCGACATTCCTATATATGGCAAAAAAGTTTACGTCTTATGACAATTTGAGGGTCGACAAGTCACCCCATCATGGTCTAACAATAGAGGTGTAGCTACACAAAACGCTTGCGCGACTACAAGGATCATAAGTCCCTCAGCGGTGCGTTCAGCACGTGAGTGCCAGACATTCTGTTTGCAAATGCTGTGTTTAAAAACCGTGTCTAAAACTGTGTTTAAAAATACAGCCCTCTACTTTTTGCAACGCCGCTATTACGGCTATGTTACGCCAAGCGATGATGAAATGGCTTTGTCATCTCCAATAAATAACAGGCCATTTCCCCTCAAAGGCTTTCATATAACGAGGTTAGCCAATGAAACGACAGAAACGTGACCGCTTCCAGCGGGCTTATGTTCACGGCTACAAAGCAGGTGTTTCCGGTCGCTCCCGAGACGATTGCCCCAGTGAAAATATTAATTTACGCGAATACTGGATGAGCGGTTGGCGTGAAGGCCGCGGTGACCAATGGGACAGTATGACGGGCGTATCAGGCATTCACAAAAACCCCACGGTCATGACGTAACGTTTTTACCTGTCCTCATTCTCTTTATTGACCAACATAGCCCGCTTAGCCCAGCGGGCTTTTTGTTGCTTGCACTTTAAGTGCTTCGGCGCATTCACCCACTAGCTTAGGCCCACGATAAATCAACCCGGAATAGAGCTGCACCGCGTCTGCTCCTGCGTCTATTTTTGCCTGTGCGGTCTCGCCACTGTCGATGCCGCCGACGCCGATAATCGGCATTGTTGGCAAATATTCGCGCAAAAGCCGGATGATACGATTGGATGCTTCAAAAACAGGCTTACCGGAAAGCCCCCCTGCCTCGTGCGCTTGAGGATCATCCCGAACAGCATCACGTGCCACGGTGGTATTGGTCGCAATGACACCATCAAAGTGGTTGTGCTCAATGCTTTTGGCTACCAATGCTACCTCGTCTGCGTCCATATCCGGGGCAATTTTGACCAGCAATGGCACCTTGCGGCCACGTTCTGTATCCAGCGCGGAGGCCCTTTCGCGAATCGGCCCTAACAGCGCATCGAGCTGCTCACCAAACTGCAGCGTACGAAGCCCCGGTGTATTAGGTGAGGAGATATTGACGGTGATGTAATCCGCCAGCGGGTGGACAGCCTCCAGACAAATAAGATAGTCATCCAGGGCATTTTCAACGGCAGTAGTGAGATTTTTGCCGATATTGATACCGACGATGCCATCGAAATGGCGCTTTTTCACTTGTTCAACTAAATGTGCCACCCCTTGGTTATTGAATCCGAAGCGGTTGATGATTGCCTCGTGCTCAGCGAGGCGAAAAAGTCGCGGCTTGGGGTTGCCCGGTTGGGGTTTGGGCGTCACGGTGCCCACTTCGATAAACCCAAAGCCCAGCGCCCCCAGGGAATCAAGGTGCTCCGCATTCTTATCCAACCCAGCCGCGAGCCCTACACGGTTGGGAAACGCGAGCCCCATCAGCGTAACCGGATCATCCACTCGCGGCCCTGCCAAATGCTTAACGCCACCAACGCGGTGAAGCACCTCCAGGGCGCTAAGCGCCATACCGTGGGAGGTTTCAGGATCAAGGCGAAACAGCAACGAGCGGGCAAAATCGTACATTCGGGCTCCGGGCAAAACATCCAGACAATAAAAAGGTGCGGCGTGCCATTATAGCGCACACCGCACCTTCAAGCATTGCTGACCGTATACCTTCGGTCGCTAGGCTTCGCTGTCACTCTCAGCAAGATCGACCAACTCACGCACGGCCACGGCAAACAGGGCAAAGCCGCTTTCGCTACCGCTGCGGACCTCCTCAATCAAGCGGCACCAACGGCCATGCAGCTTGTCGTGCTGTTCCAGCCACTGCGCCACCCGCTCCTCAGGGGTACGGCTTCCCGCGTCTAGCCTCAATACGCTGGTCGTGAGGGCTAGTTGCTGACGGTCGATATCATCGCGGAAGGTTTCCCGCGCCTGCGCCTGCCAGGCGTCACGCACGTCAAGCCGAGTGACCTGCTGAATCATCCATGGTAGCTCTAAGCGGCTGCCAATCTCGTAAAACACTTCCGCCACGCGCTGGGGTTTTTCGTTGGTAAGGCGCGCTGCTTGAATGATACCTAAGCCTGCATACAGGCTCGGTGCTGCCGCTACGCTCGACGCCAGCGCATCAGGAACGCCTGCTTCCAGCAGCTCATCACGGCGCCCGCGCCAAGCATCCAGCTCTTCACCGCTTAAGAGCTCACCAATACCCTCTTGTAGCTGTGCTAAACGCGGTGCGAAATACTCCACCGTATCTTGGGTCGAAAGGCCCAGATGCTGGCGCAAGAACCAGCGTGTCGCCCGGCGAATCATGCGCATCAGGTCCTGCATCATGCTGTACTGCACCCGGCTTGAGACCTGATTATCCAGCGCTTCGATCTCCGCCCATAGCGACGCCAAGTTAAAGCTATCGCGCGCAACAATATAGGCGCGGGCAATATCCGCACGCCCTGTGCCCGTGGAGTCGATCAAACGGCGCACAAACACGATACCCATGTGGTCGACCAAATCATTGGCGACCTGAGTGGCGACGATTTCGCGCTTCAGGCGATGGTCGTACATTTCCTGCTTGTAGCGTTCCACCAGCACATTCGGGAAGAGGCGCTCTAAATGACGATGGATATAAGGGTCATCGGGCACATCAGACGTGATCAAATCACCCTTCAACGTACTCTTGGCATAAGAGATCAACACCGAAAGTTCTGGCAACCTCATGCCCTGATTGTTACCCGTACGCTCTTTGAGCACATCATCCTCGGGCAAAAATTCAAGCTCACGATCAATCTGCCCGGCAGACTCAAGCTCGGTGATAAAGCGCCGATACGGCCCGATACCTTGCTGTGAAATGAGTGCAGAAAGATCCAGCGCTTGGGTTTGGCGATAGTTATCCAGAATCACCAAATCCGCCACTTCTTCGGTCATCTCCGCGAGCAGTTGGTTACGCTGCTTCTCGGTCATATCCCCGCGCTTGACCACTTCATCAATCAATATTTTGATATTGACCTCATGGTCAGAGCAGTTCACCCCGCCAGCGTTGTCAATGAAGTCAGTATAGGCATATATCCCCTTAGCTGCGGCTTCCATACGCCCGCGCTGGGTAAAGCCGAGGTTACCGCCCTCACCGATCACACGGCAATTAAGCTCATCACCGTTAATACGCAAAGAATCGTTAGCTTTATCGCCTACGTCAGCGTCGGTTTCTTCCGAGCCTTTCACGTAAGTGCCGATACCCCCGTTCCAGATCAAATCAACTTTGGCTTGCAGCATCGCATGAATCAGTTCGTTTGGTGCCAACCGCGATTGCGTGATGCTAAAGGCCTTCTGCATTTGCGGGGTAATATCAATTGATTTGGCGCCACGACTGAAAATACCACCGCCTTCGGAGATCAATGACCGGTCATAATCTTCCCAACTAGAGCGCGGCATATCAAAGAGACGCTTGCGCTCAGCAAACGTGGCCTCAGCATCCGGTGTGGGGTCAACAAAGATATGCAGATGGTTGAATGCCCCTACCAACTGGATCTTATCCGACAGCAACATCCCGTTACCGAAGACGTCACCGCCCATATCGCCAATACCCACGACCGAGAATTCTTCTCGCTGAGTGTCCAAGCCAAGGTTACGGAAGTGGCGTTTAACCGACTCCCATGCGCCGCGGGCGGTGATGCCCATTTTCTTATGGTCATAACCATTAGCTCCGCCGGAAGCGAAGGCATCGCCTAGCCAGTGGCCGTACTCTAAGGATATTTCATTAGCAATATCTGAGAACGTCGCGGTGCCTTTATCGGCTGCCACCACCAAGTAAGCATCATCGCCGTCATGACGGACAACGTTTTCCGGCGGCAGGACGTCGCCGCCGTCAAGATTATCGGTCACGTCTAGGAGTGCGCGGATAAAGATTTTGTAGCAGGCGATCCCTTCTTTTTGCAGGGTTTCACGGTCAGCATTTTCCGGCATGCGTTTGCAAACAAAGCCACCCTTGGCACCCACCGGCACGATAACGGCATTTTTTACCTGCTGGGCTTTAACCAGCCCCAAGACTTCGGTGCGGAAATCCTCCATGCGATCTGACCAGCGCAAGCCACCCCGCGCCACTTTGCCGCCGCGTAAGTGAACCCCTTCCACGCGAGGAGAACAGACAAAAATCTCAAACGCTGGACGCGGCTTGGGCATCCCGGTGACCTTGGAAGGCTCCAACTTGTAAGAGATATAGTCTTTGAAGCGTCCATTTTCGTTGAGCTGATAATAGTTGGTGCGCAGCGTAGCCTGAATCAGCTCCATAAAACGGCGCAACAGCTGATCGTCATTTAAGCTTGATACGTTTTCTAACTGTGCGTTGATACGCGCTAGGCAGTCGCTGTTATCCCGCTCAGTGCATTCAGGGTCAAAGCGTAAGCGGAAGAGCTCGACAAGCTCGCAGGTAATACCGGCGTGGTTCGCCAAGGTCGAGGCGATGTAGTTCTGCGACATACCAAAGCGGATCTGCTTAAGGTAACGGGCATAACCCCGCAGCATCGCGACTTCACGCCAATCAAGGTTGGCGCCGATAATCAGCCGGTTAAAGGCATCGTTATCTGCTTCGCCCGCCCAAATACGCTGGAACGCTTCGGTAAACGTCTCACGCATGTCACTTAGACTGACATCGACCCCACTGTGCTCAAGCTCGAAATCGTGGATCCAATAGCGCTGTTCGGGCGCGTTGATTTCATACGGACGCTCACCGATCACACGCAGACCTAAGTTCTCCATCATCGGCAACACGTCGGAGAGCGGAATCTGCGAGGCGCGATGGAATAACTTTAAGTTGACACCGCCGCCCTGCTCTTCGAGCGGGCGATACAGCGAAAGGGCAAGATCATTGCCGTTATCCAGCGCCAACAGATGCTGGACGTCAAACACCGCCGTCCGGGCGCTAAAATCTTCGCGGTAGCTGGCAGAGTATGCCTCGCAAAAGCGTTCCATCAACCGGTTAGCCTGCTCTTCGCCAAAGCCTTCCACCATGGCCGAGTGCAGCTCGTCACGCCAGCTGCGTGCTAGCAGCGCAATTTTGCTTTCCAGGCGTTTGATATCAAACCGCCCGGGTTTATCGCCGTTAAAGCGCAGAATCAACTGGATACGTGCCAGTACCGACTCTGACAAATAGGTATTAAAGTCGCCAAAGTGAGCATCCATCTCTTCGCAGAGCAGTTTCTGAATCCGCTGGCGTAAATCCGTCGAGAAAACATCGCGTGGCACAAAGATCAGGCAGGAGAAAAACTTACCGCTGACATCGGAGCGCACAAACAACCGCACCTGGCGGCGCTCACGAATGTTAAGAATCCCAAGGGCCGTACTCGCCAGCGACTCCGTGTCAATTTGGAACAGATCATCGCGGGGATATACCTCTAACACTTGCAGAAGCTGCTTGCCGTTATGCCCCTGTGGATTAAACCCGGCAATGTCCATCACGGCTTTCAGCTTGCGCCGCAGTAGTGGGATATTGCGCGGCGACTCGTTATAAACGGTGGCCGTAAACAAGCCAAAAAAGCGCCGCTCGCCAATGACATTACCATCGTCATCGTAACGGTCGACGGTGATATAATCGGGATACGTCGGGCGATGGACGCGGGAGTGATGAGCACTTTTGGCGAAGGACAAAAGCTGCGGCACGAGCACATAACCGCCGTCTTCATCGATCCCCTCTTCCGAGCGAATCCGTTCGCAATAGCGCGGCTGGTCAAGACGAAAAACCCCAAGAACGCTGTCAGAATCGCGCTTGAGCTCACCCTCTTGCAATATGTATTCGTCATACCCGAGGAAGGTGAAATTATCTTTTACCAGCCACTCAAGAAATGCGATGGCCTCTTCATGGTCGTCCGGGTCAATTTGCGGCGGGCAAGCCTTTTCCAGCTCTTGAATTGTTTCGCGGGTGCGCTCGCACATGGCCTCGTAGTCAATCACAGAGGTGCGCACATCACGCAGTACGTCTAGCAGATTGACCTCGATATCTGTCAACGACTGTTGATCTGTGTGGCGGTCGACTTCTATCACAATCAGCGATTCACGCGACGTTGGCGCATTTTCATCGCCCGGCGCGGTAACGCGTTGAAGCTGATGGTCACTATCACGGTCTACCGCTATGACGGCGTTTTGAATCGCGTGTACGGTCAATCCCCGGCGGTTGAGCTCAATCCGTACCGAGTCGACCAAAAACGGCATGTCTTCATGCAACACGGCGACGAACGTGTGCGTCGATTGCCACCCATGCTCTTCAAAATCCGGGTTAAAGACGCTGACTTTCGGCTGGCTGGGATCGTGATGCTGCAAAAACTGCCAAATCGAGAGCGTCGCGCCATAAAGATCGTCCAAGCGCCGGTCGACCAAGTCCTCCACCGGCACCGTGGCATAAAACTGTCGTGCAAACGCATCAATAACGGCGGCTCTCTCCGGTTCTAAGCGCGCTTGTAGCCGTTCTTGTAGCTGTTTGAGTAGATCTTGCCGACTCTCTTCAATTGCAATGTAATGCATCCATCACCTCGACTACCAAGGCCATTATTGGCCAAAAAACGAAGCACAATAGGCTCTTAGGCCATCGTAGCACTGACTTTCACTCCAGCTTACGCTAGCAATGCCCCTGACCCCAGCCATTTGCCGTCTTGCTCATGGCTCATGCCGCTTATGCATCACGTGGAGCTAATATCATCATGTAGTACTGGTTTAGCGCTATCGACGTTGCAACATCACCCCGCATTCACAGTGGTCGGTAAACGGGAACTGGTCAAACAGAGCGAAACGTTCAATGCGGTGTGTTTGATTCAGTATGGTCAAGTTTTCGGCTAGCGTCTTGGGATTACAGGAAATATAGACGATCCGCTCATAGCCACTAAGCTGACGACAACTGGCCTCATCCAAACCGGCTCGTGGCGGGTCTACCAACACCGTGGAGAAATCAAAGGTCTCAAGGGCCATCTCGGCTACACGCCGGCCGCCCTTCTCACCATTTAACGCTTGAGAAAACTCCTCAGCGGACATTCGCGCGACCTGAGCATTGCTCACTTGGTTAGCTTCAAAGTTAACCTTGGCACTCGCCACTGAGGTGCGCGAAATCTCGGTAGCGAGCACGCGGCGAAAGTTTTCCGCAAGCGCCACCGTAAAGTTGCCATTGCCACAGTAAAGCTCAACCAAATCGCGGGCTTGGCTACCTGCGGTGACTTCACGTGCCCAGCCCAGCATCTTTTGGCACACCACAGCATTGGGTTGGGTGAAGCTGTTTTCGACCTGCTGGTAATGAAAGGTATGGTCATCAACGTGCAGCTGCTCCCACACGTAGTCGCGGGTAAGCACCCGGCGCTCCTTGCGTGAGCGGCCGATAATCATAATGCCAAGCTGACGCTCTAACGCTCGCGCCTCACTTTCCCAGGCGTCGTTCAACGGGCGATGGTAAATCAACGTCACAAGCGCTTCGCCTGCAAGCGTGGTCAAGAACTCAACCTGAAACAACCGGTGGCGTAACTCATGACTGTCCAGAAAGGCGGCTCTCAGCTTGGGCATTAAAGCATTGATCGTCTCGCCGGCCACCAGGTACTGATCTAAGCGCACCACCTGTTTGTTTTTGGGATTGGTTGGGTCAACCTCAAACATGGCATAGAACAGATCGTCTCCCTCATGCCACATGCGAAATTCGCAACGCTGGCGATAGTGGCTAGGCGGTGAGGTAAAAACCTCTAATGGGGGGGGAGGAAACGCGGAGAAAAGTCGTTCCAGTTCGACACGTTTGCCAGCAAGCTGCTCGTTGTAGCGTTGAGGGTCAACCACGGGAATCGCCAAAGGGGGCTCCTGTTATCAGTATCTAGGTTTAAGAAATCGTTGCAGGCATTAACGCAATAGCGCCCTATTGCTCAAGAGGTAAATCCTCAAGGGACAGACAGTGTGGGGCAAAAAAACCGTACGCCGCGAGCCCAGGCTTTAGAGAGGCGGTGGGCGCGGTGGTAAAGCAGCGACCATCGTGGCGGTTCGATACAAGCGTATTTGTCACCTGCCCCACGCGGCGAGCAATCGCATCTCCCGAATCCACCCAGATGAGCGGCACCGGCGCGCTGGCTTCGAGCCAGGGTTTAAGCAGTGGAAAGTGCGTGCAACCAAGCACTACCGTATCCATCGGTACATCGGCATACGCCGCTTGCCATAGCGGTGCCAGCGCGGCGGCTAGGCGTTTAGCGTTAGGCTGGGTGCCACCAATCAACGCTTCCGCCTCAATCACTAGCGCATCAGCTGCTACGCGAGTCATACGGCAATCTCGGGCAAAATTATCAATCAGCTGCTGGGTATAAGGGCGCCGCACCGTTGCCGTGGTGGCCAATAGGCCAATATGGCGCGATTGGCTCGCGGCGGCGGCCGGCTTGATTGCTGGCACGGTACCCACGACCGGAATGGCCAATTCAGCACGTAGCTGTTCAAGTGCTAAAGTGCTTGCCGTATTGCACGCCACCACCAGCACGCTTGGTTGGCAGGCGCTGACAGCGGCGCGGCAAACGCGAACGATACGCGCTGTTAACGTGCTATCTTCGCGCACGCCATAGGGCAGCCAGGCGTTATCGCAGGCATAGCAAAAGGCGGCATGGGGGTAGTGCTCCCGCAGCGCGCGCGCCACAGAGAGCCCGCCCATGCCAGAGTCGAAAATCAGTACGGGGCCAGCCATATCGTGCGGTTGCCCTTAAAAAAATCGGGACGGTGATTATATCACGTCCCGACATGGGTGCTTTACGGTGCTTGTGCGACACATTACATTGAGGGAACGTCAGCATCCCTTAATTTAGCATAGAGCTCTGGATAGGCTTGCTGAAGACGCTCAAGCACCTGTTCAGCGCCATCGGGTAATGCTTGACGCAACTGTGCTAAATCTTCTTCGCTAAAGTACTTTTCTACCAGCGGGAATAGCACCTCGCGTTCTCTGCGTAAATAGGCACGGTGCGCTTCTAGATAGTGTTTCAAATCATCAGCAAAGCGATCCATTGGGACGACACTGTCCATTAAAATCATATCGATATCGGTGGAGAGCTGTGCCAAACGCGGCTTCAAATCGCGATATTCGTTGAGCATGTCTTTAACCACCTCCACATGCTCTGGCGCCCGCTCCTGCAAACATTCAACGAACTCACGCTCAAGCGGCGCAGCAAATTTTTCCATATAAGCCAGAATGTGATCCACTACCTCACGCATCAACTGGAAATTGGGCCGCTCGCCCTTGGCTAAGGTTTTATGCTTGAGCTGCAGGACGTGCAGCATTCGCGCCATATTGGCATGATCCAGACGCAGTTGATGTAACATTGTGCCTTCTCCTTTGTTATCGCATACGCCCAAGTGATCGCATCCGCTAACAGTAGCTTGACGCGGCGTTCATTACCACCGACAGCAACTAACGCTGCATCGTTCAACGGAGTCTGCATGGATCTGTTTTCATCTTCCACCCTCGCCGACGACGCACCGCTGGCGTTTCGCATGCGTCCCACGTCTCTCGACGATTATGTTGGGCAACAAGCGCTTGTGGCCCCTGGAAAGCCTTTACGACGCATGGCGGAATCTGGCGTGGTGCGTTCGATGATGCTCTGGGGACCACCCGGCGTCGGCAAAACAACGTTGGCCGAAATTCTAGCGAACGCCTCAAATGCCCACTTAGAAACGCTCAGCGCCGTGATGGCCGGGGTAAAAGAGATTCGCGCAGTGGTTGAACACGCTCGCCAACTCGCCCCTACCGCGGTGATTCTCTTTTTGGATGAAATTCACCGGCTCAACAAAAGCCAGCAGGATGCACTCTTGCCCCACGTCGAGTCTGGGCTTTTAACCCTGATTGGCGCAACCACTGAAAACCCTTCGTTTGAGGTTAACTCGGCGCTGCTCTCCCGCGCGCGGGTTTACGTGTTAAAGCCGCTAAGCGAAGACGAACTGATCGCGGTCTTGCGCCAAGCGCTTAATGACCGCGAGCGCGGATTGGGCCAGCGCGAGATTGAGGTCGATGAAGATGTGCTTGCGGTGCTCGCCCACGCAAGTGCTGGTGATGCAAGGCGTGCGCTGGGTTTATTAGAAACGGCGTGCGACTTTACCCAACAGGAAAACGGCCGTGAAATGCTGCATCGAAACGCACTCGATGACGTCATTGGGCATCAAGCCAGCGCGTTTGATAAACAAGGGGATGCGTATTACGACCTACTTTCGGCGATTCACAAATCGGTACGCTCGTCGCGCCCAGATGCCGCGCTTTTGTATATGGCCCGATTTATTCAAGGCGGCGGCGACCCGTTAGACGTGGTGCGCCGGCTGACGGCTATCGCATCAGAAGATGTGGGTAACGCCGACCCGCGCGCGCTGCCACTGGTGATCGCCGCCTGGGATGCTTATTTACGCTTAGGCGACTATGAAGGCCAGCGGGCGCTGGCCCACGCGGCGATTCACCTAGCCGTCGCGCCCAAAAGCAACCGGATTGATCAGGCGTGGAACGCAGCACAGCGTTTCGTGCGCCAGCAACCGCAGGTAGAGGTACCTACTTACCTGCGCAACGCTCCTACCAAGCTAATGGAGAGTCTAGGCCACGGCAGTGGCTATCGCTACGCGCATAATGAATACGATGGCTACCCCGCCGGTAGCGCACACAATTGCTGGCCGGAAGGACTTGACCACGAGAGATTTTATCAGCCCAGCCAATTTGG
>JBNJFC010000037.1:1477-15187 GCA_051746485.1 Pseudomonadota bacterium | reverse complement strand
TGCATAAAGCGTCGAATACGTAGGTCGACGCGGCCGTGGTGGCCACGGCCTCTATCGGATATCGTTTTACTTTTTTAGAACATTGCTCTGTTTCTAGAACGTTTCCCACTCCGTATCTTGCTCTTTAGCACGGGGTAAATCAGCGCGGGACAAACGAGGCTGATTGGCTTTTTGATACGATGACACCGCTGGTGCTGGCAAGTCACCACCGCCGCTGAGACGGAACGATTGCACTAGCGTACCCAACCTCTCGGCTTCCTCGCGCAACGACGCGGCAGAACTCTGGGTCGTGTCGACCAAGGAAACGTTTTGCTGGGTAGCGGAATCCATCTGATTGACTGCTGTGCTGACCTGTTCGATACCCGATTCTTGCTCTTTGAGCGCTGACGAGATTTCGTTCATCAGCCCAGAAACCTGGCTGACGGCTTCTAGGGCTTCTTCGATGCCTTCTCCACTGCGAATGGCTTGCGCAGAGCCTTCGGAAATTCGCTGGGTAATATCTTCGATGAGGGTGCGAATTTGCTGTGAAGAATCGGTCGTGCGAACGGATAGCTTGCGGACTTCCTGAGCGACAACGGCAAAGCCACGGCCATGCTCCCCGGCACGCGCGGCTTCCACCGAGGCGTTAAGGGCGAGAATATTGGTTTGGAAAGCAATGCTGTCGATGACTTCTACGATCTCCGTAACTTGACGTGAGCTAGCCTTGAGTTCGTTCATCAATTCTACGGTACGTCTCACTTCCTGATTACCGGCGGCAGCTTTGCTAGCGGCCTGTTCCGAAAGTTGGTCAGCGGAGGTGGCCGATTCGCTGTTCTGGCGTACGATAGAAGACATTTCCTCCATACTTGACGCTGTCTGCTGCAGGGCGGCGGCCTGTTGCTCGGTACGCGAAGCCAAGTCCTCACTACCGCTAGCAATGTCGCGCGAAGCGGAGCGTACACTTTGGGCACTTTGGCTTACGGCGCTAAAACTGCGATCCATCCGGGCGATGAAGGCATCAAATTCAGCGGCCAGCTCACCAATTTCGTCCTTGCGGCGGCTCTGGATGCGCGCCGTCAAATCTCCTTCCCCTTCAGTGATGTCACGAATACGTTTGCTAACATCACGTAGCGCGCGTGACATGAGGTTGGGGCCTATAAAGGCGATGGCCAAGGCGATGATCAGGACCAGGCCCACAAAACCGAAAACCCAGCGCGTTTTTACTCGAATACTGGCCAGCGTATCCGCTTCTAGCGTCTCGCCACGCACGCCGGCATTTTGTCCGGCAATATCATAGAGCTCACGCAATTCACCGAACGTTGTTTGCGATTCCCCCACCAACTGCGCGCGTGCTGATTCGATATCACGAGCGCGATGGTCGTCGAAAACCTGCTGAGACGCGGTTTGCCAGGCGTCGAAGCGTGCCTCGAAGCTTTCCAGTCCTTCCATGACCTCAGGATACTCAGACAGATTTTGCATGAAGTTTTGCATTCGTGTGTACGCTTGATCAGCGTTTTCTTGATAGTCGGCATAATCTGATTCGGCTGCTTCGCTTCCCGGTGGGTGTTCAAGCACAGTAAGTTCTGCGACGCGCGCTTGATAAAGATCTCGGTCTGCATTGAGTACAGCGGTGATAGCCGGGCTGAAGGCCGTCCTAAACGCCATCATGCTCTGGCGTACGTTATTCAGCAGCAGGGTTTCGGCAACGACGACGATAATTAAGGCCGCCGCGACGCCAATGAAGGCCAGCGTGTATTTGACATTGATACGTTGTAATTTTTGTAGCATATCAAGGAGTCTCATAAGTCATTATACAAAGCATTAGACTACCTCATGCCTGAGCTGGCTTATAGGATCAAAAGAATCATGGCAACGTCATACTTTTAAACGCTACGCTGTGCTATCAGCCACGTATCAAAACAGGGCTTGGACACGCCCTCGACTTCGATCTCAAAAAAGAAGTCGTCGCTCAGATTAATACGTAGGGCGGTCCGTGTCGGTAATGCCAAGGCTAATAATAAATACGATAAGGAGGCATGATGCAAAATCGCACAGTGCCGTTGAGCCAAGCGCTAATCGATGAAGAAAGTGCACGTGCACACCTGCTGCAGTCGGAAAAGCTTGCGTCTATCGGCCAGTTAGCGGCGGGGGTGGCGCATGAGATTAATAACCCGGTGGGCTATGTTTTTTCTAATCTTTCGACTTTAGCGGGTTATGT
Organism: Pseudomonadota bacterium; assembly: GCA_051746485.1. Classification (GTDB taxonomy): domain Bacteria; phylum Pseudomonadota; class Gammaproteobacteria; order Pseudomonadales; family Halomonadaceae; genus Vreelandella. The sequence continues at coordinate 12,990 of JBNJFC010000037.1, read as the reverse complement.
GCAAGAGTTGATCAAGCTGATCGATGCGATCGACAGTGCAGCAAGCCTTGATGACCTCAAGCAGTTCAAACAGTCGACCGACTACGCGTATATCCGCAGTGATGTTCAGGACCTGATTGGCGAATCTGAAGAGGGCATCGAGCGCGTTAAGTCGATTATTACCGCGTTGAAAGATTTTTCGCATATCGAAGAGGATGCGTTCACTTACGCCGATATTCATCGCGGCATCGAGACCACCCTGAATTTGGTCAACAACGAAATCAAATACAAAGCCGACGTGGTGAAAGCGTTTGCCGAATTGCCGGAGGTGGAGTGTTTGCCGTCGCAGATTAACCAAGTGGTGCTCAATCTGTTAACTAATGCGGCTCACGCGATGGGCCCCCGCGGCACGATATACCTACGTACCGGGCACGAGGGGGATCGCGTATGGTTTGAGGTAGAAGACACGGGTAAAGGCATCACCCAGGCGCAAGTGCCGTACTTGTTTGACCCTTTTTACACCACCAAGCCCGTAGGGGAGGGCACGGGGCTTGGGCTTTCACTTTCCTACAGTATCGTCGCCAAGCATAGCGGCGACATTCAGGTATTCAGCGCGCCAGGCGCAGGAAGCCGTTTTCGTGTTTGGTTACCGGTTCACCAATGCGCACGATCGCAGGAGGTAAGCCAATGATTCAGCCTGCCAGCGTATTGATCGTTGACGATGAGCCCAATGTCTTGCGTGCTCTGCGGCGCGTACTGCGAAGTGAAACGTATCAAGTAGGGACGGCGAGTAGCGGTGAAGAGGCGCTGGAGATACTGGCCGAGACGCCTGCCAACGTCGTGGTGTCGGATAACAAGATGCCCGGCATGGACGGTGCTGAGCTGTTGAGCCGGATACAAGCCGACTATCCTGACTGCATTCGCATTTTGCTCACCGGTCAGCACGATTTAGACGCGGTAATGCGCGCTATTAACGATGGCCATATCTACCATTACATCGCCAAGCCGTGGAACGATGACGATTTACGCCTCATCTTGCGTCAGGCGATTGCCTTTCACGAGAGCGAGCGTGAACGCCAACGCCTAGAAGCGCTGACCCAAACGCAAAATGAGGAGCTCAAGCGCTTTAACAGCGAGTTGGAGGCGCGGGTGGACGCTCGCACGGCTGAGCTGACCCAGGTGGCGAGCCAGCTCGATAGCGCCCATGAAACGCTCAAACACAGCTACGTGACGACGACACGGGTATTTTCATCACTAATCAATATTCGCCTACCCGAGTGGCATCAAACTAACAGCCAAATCACGCAAGTCCTCAAGGCGTTTTTGCAGGCACACCCGGTGGACGAAGGGTTACGCCGTGACCTACTGATGGCCGCCTCGCTGTATAACCTGGGAAAGTTAAGCTGGGACGATCACTTGCTTGGTCTTGCCTCGGAAAAGATGTTTGGTGAAGATCGCGACCGCTACCGGAAATATCCCGAGACCGCGGGTGAGCTTTTGATGGCGCTTGAGCCCTTGCATGGGGCAGCCAAGTTGATCCGCCACCATCAAGAGCGCTGGAACGGCAGTGGCTTTCCTAACCACCTCAAAGAAGAGGCGATTCCCTGGGGCGCGCGGCTGCTTCGCTTAGGTGTTGATTTTATCGAGCTGCAGCGCGGGCTGATGCTGGATCGCCATGTTAGCCGCGATAACGCCCTTACGTTGTTAGAGAAACTCGCTGGGCGGGTTTACGACCCGGCGCTAAGTCGCGAGCTGGTGGCATTTTTGCATGAACATGCTCCAGATATGGGCATTAGCGATGCTTCTGTGATGGCACTTAGCACCGATAAGCTGGAGCCGGGCATGATCCTGGTGCGTGACTTGCACTCAAAAGCCGGGCACTTGCTGCTTAATGAAGGCCGCGAGTTGACCGAAGGGCTGATTGATAAGCTCATAAGCTTTGAGGGTACCGAATCGATCCGCTACACCTTGCTGGTTCGCATGCCTGGTGAAGAGGCGCTTATTGAGGACGAAGAAGCGGAAACCTAAATCCCCTTCCCGCCGCTATCAGCGGGCAGGGGGATCGTGGCGCTATAAAAGCTCTTCGGCAGCCAGCGCCAACCGCGAGCGCTCAACGCTCTTCAGGGTGATATGGCCGGCGTGGGGCCAGTCGCGAAAGCGCTCTACCACGGCCGCCATGCCGCAGGTATTGGCGGTGAGGTAGGGCGTATCAATCTGGCCGACGTTGCCCAGGCACACAATTTTGGTATTACGCCCGGCACGGCTGATCAGTGCTTTGAGCTGTTTGGGGGTGAAGTTTTGTGCCTCATCGATGATTAAGAACGTATCGTTCAACGTGCGCCCGCGCATAAAGCTGGGGGCTCTAATTTGCACACGCGAGCCAATCAACTGCCGAGTGGCGCCGCTATCCCAGCTCGATTCGCCCTCCTCGTTGCGCAACAGGTTATCCATGTTGTCGTGAAACGCGCCCATCCACGGCGACATCTTCTCCTCTTCGGTGCCGGGGAGAAAGCCAATGTCCTCGCCCATGGGGATCGGTGCGCGCGTAAACACCACACGCTCGAAGTGCTTGGTATCAAGGGTTTGTTGGAACGCCGCTGCCAGCGTCATAAAGGTTTTACCGGTACCTGCGTTGCCGGCGATGGTCACGAGATCAATGTCTGGGTCCATCAACAGGTTGAGGGTAAAATTCTGGCGGCTGTCGTGGGCGTGAACGCCCCAAACACCGTCGTTGTGGCGGTAATTGGTCAAAAGCTGTAGACGTGCGGAGGTGGGAGAAAGCTCGCGGACGATGGCTTCAAACTCGGCACCGTTTTCGCTGTCGGAAACGAGCATGCCGACGTGCCATTCGCGTGGCATACGGCCTTTGAGTTGATAAAAGGTGTGATGCTCGACACGCTCGACGCTGACGTCGACGTTGAGTGACTCCCACAGCGAAGAGCCGCGCTGGTCGGTGCTGGCATAGACCTGGGCGCCTTCGATCATGGCCTCGCTGTCGTCGAAAGCACGATCGCTGAAATAGTCCTCCACCGGCACTTTCAGCGCGGCGGCTTTGACGCGCAAGTTGATATCTTTGCTGATCAAAATGACCGACGCGTCGGGGCGTTCTGCGCGTAGCCGACAGGTTTCCGCGAGTAAGCGGTTATCGGGGCTCGCCTCCAAATTGTCGAGCGGTTTTAGGTCGTCGTAACAGAGAAAACGCAGCCGACCGGAGTGGCCGTTGGCGCGGGGTATGGGAATACCGCGTTGAATATCGTCAAAGGTCGCGTGTTGGGTAAGATCCGAGAGGGTGCGGCTAACTTGTCGAGCGGTACGGGCTATTTCACGAATGCCGTTTTTGTGTTTATCCAGCTCCTCCAAAACGGTCATGGGAATTACCACATCGTGCTCGTCGAAGTGATAAAGCGCCATGGGGTCGTGGATTAAAACGTTGGTGTCTAGCACGTAAAGCCGTGTGGCTTTTTTTTCGAGTCGAACCATCGTTGGAAGTACTCCTTGGTAGACGGCAACGTCGACACTGGCAGGCACGTTTTACAACGATGTGACAGACAAAAACGTGACGGATGCAGTGTCGCTCCCCGGCGAACTCACTTGACTCCTTTTTTGCCTGTATTAGAAATGAGCATGGCGTGCTTTACATCATTTCGCCAGGTTTGTTGTTCAACGTAATATGTCACTCCTATTTATGGCGACAAAGTGAGTACGTGATGACACCCGCGGTGGAACAGGCCAAAAAGGCCGGGATTGTCTTTCAGCTTCATGAGTATCCGCACGACGCAGCGGCGCTCTCTTACGGATTAGAAGCGGCGGAGAAACTTGGCGTCGCTGCCGGGCAGGTGTTTAAAACACTGGTGGTGATGTTGGATGGCAAGCAGCTCGCCGTAGGGGTCGTACCGGTCACCTGCCAGCTGGGGCTAAAACAAATCGCCAAGGCGGCGGGGGCGAAAAAAGCGGCGATGGCCACGCCCGCCGAGGTTGAGCGCACTACCGGCTATGTGCTGGGCGGTGTCAGCCCTTTAGGGCAGAAAAAGCACTTGCTAACGTTGGTAGATGAGTCCGCCCCACATCACGCGACAATATACGTCAGCGCCGGCCGCCGCGGGCTCGAGATTGAACTGGCCCCAAGCGATCTTGTCGCACTAACGCAGGGCCGACTAGCCGCGATTGCCGTGTAATCGTCGCGCAGGCCAAGCGGCTTTCTGTTAGTGTGCGCGGATAAAGGCGCGCTGCGCCGTTTTTGTTTTGCTGGGCATCCCTGCCCCTTCAGGAATTTTCTGTGTCCGACACTTCTTTTGCATCGCTTGCGCTGCCCTACGCGCTTGCGACGAACTTAGACTCTCTTGGCTATCACGCGATGACCCCGGTACAGGCACAAAGCTTGCCGCCGATGCTGGCCGGGCGCGATGTGCTGGCGCAGGCCAAAACCGGCTCGGGTAAAACGGCCGCGTTCGGGTTGGCGCTGCTGGCGGGGTTACGTGTTGAGGCCTTTGACGTGCAAGGCCTGGTGCTATGCCCTACGCGGGAGTTGGCTGACCAAGTCGCCGAGGAACTGCGCCGTTTGGCCCGTGGCATGCCCAATGTGAAGGTCTTAACGCTGTGCGGCGGTGCGCCTTTTGGGCCGCAGCTGGGCTCTTTGGAGCACGGCGCACATATCGTGGTGGGAACGCCAGGGCGTATTGAAGAGCACTTGCGCAAAGGCTCGCTCGCCCTAAACGCGCTGACAACGTTGGTGCTCGATGAAGCCGACCGTATGCTCGATATGGGCTTTCAAGCCTCTATCGATGCGATCATCGCCGACACGCCCGCCAAGCGCCAGACGCTTCTGTTTAGCGCAACGTTTCCGGAAGAGCAGGTCTCCGGCGGTTTAGCGGCCATGACCCGCGGCGTGATGCGCGACCCGGTGACGGTAAAAGTGGCCGAGGCTCACGATGCCACCACCATCGACCAACATTTCTACGCCGTGGCCAATGAGGATGCACGCTTTGCCGCGCTTAAAACGCTGCTGCTAGCTAAGCGCCCGACAAGCAGCGTGGTGTTTTGCAACACCAAGCGAGAAACCCAAGCAGTTGCCGACGGGCTAGTCGACGCAGGCTTTAGCGCCTTAGCGCTGAACGGCGATTTAGAGCAAAAAGACCGCGACCGCGTGTTAATTCTGTTTGCCAACCAAAGCGCATCCATTTTGGTCGCGACCGACGTTGCCGCAAGGGGATTGGATATCGCCGAGTTGGATGCGGTGTTTAATTACCAGATTGCCCGTGAGCTTGAGGTTCATGTGCACCGCGTGGGTCGCACCGGCCGGGCGGGGGCGAGCGGTACCGCCTGTACATTGGTGACGCCTCAAGATACCTATCGGCTGGCGCGTTTAGCCGATGTTTTGGGTGAGCCGCTTACCACCGAGGCGTTACCCAAGGCCTCAAATAGCGCGCCGTTTGAACCTCCCATGGCCACCTTGCAACTCGCGGGTGGCAAAAAAGATAAGCTGCGCCCGGGGGATATTCTCGGTGCCTTGACCGGCGAAGGCGGCTTGCGCGGCGACCAGGTGGGTAAAATCAAAGTGCTGGCCCGTAGCGCTTATGTGGCGGTGGAGCGCAGCGCGATTCAACCGGCTCAAGCCAAGCTTGAGCGCGATAAATTAAAAGGGCGAGCCTTCAAGGTTCGCCGTGTCCGTTATTAAGTGTGTGCGATGAAAATACCCAAACGATTACAGCCTTTAGTCGACGACGGCATGGTCGACGAAGTGCTCATGCAGTTGATGAGCGGAAAAGAAGCGCAGGTGTACGTGGTGCGCTGCGGCGAAGAAGTACGCTGTGCCAAAGTGTTTAAAGAAGCCAAGCAGCGCAGCTTTAAGCAGGCAGTGCAATACCAGGAAGGGCGCAAAGAGCGCAACACCCGCCGTGCTCGTGCCATGGCAAAGAAGACCCGCTACGGTCAAAAAGAACAGGAGCAGGCGTGGCTAACCGCGGAAGTCGATGCGCTTTATCAGTTGGCCGGTGCAAATGTGCGGGTACCTAAGCCTTTCGGCTTTGTCGACGGTGTGTTGTTGATGGAGATGATCACCGACGCCGAAGGCGAAGTGGCACCGCGTTTAGACGAGGTGACGTTGACCCATGAGCAAGCGTTACGCTATCACGCCAAAGTGATTCAAGACGTGGTGAGAATGCTTTGCGCCGGCTTGATTCACGGCGATTTATCCGAGTTTAATGTGCTGGTCGACGCCGAAGGCCCGGTGATTATCGACTTGCCTCAGGCCGTGAATGCGGCGGGTAATAACAGCGCCGCGGCGATGCTTGAGCGCGATGTGAACAACATGCGCGCGTATTTCGGCCGCTTTGCGCCTGAGCTTTTGGAGACCCATTACGGCAAAGAGATGTGGGCACTTTATGAGGCGGGCGAGCTGCACCCGGATAGCCAACTGACCGGCGACTTTGACTTTGACACCCATATTGCCAATGTCGATGAACTGATGGAAGTGATCGACGATGCCAAAGAAGAAGAGGATGAGCGTCAGGCGCGGATGCGCGACGACGATGACGACGACATCCCCTACGGGTGATGAACCCCCGCGTTTTACCCCCTAAGGAGCCGCTATGCTGACGCGCTGGCTTCAGCCGTTATTTCGCTACTTTGAATCGCGTATCGGCCCCTATCCCGAAGGCGACGTGGCCACCCCACCCAAGGGGCTTTTTCCCTTTATCTGGCACTTTTCGCGCCCGGTGTGGCCGTGGCTGTTGGTGATGTCGCTGCTCACCGCGCTGGTTTCCGCCGCTGAAGTGGTGTTCTTTCGCTATATGGGCGAGCTGGTGGACTGGCTGGGTAACGTCGAGCGGGCCAACTTTTGGGCGGAGCACGGCACTTGGCTGATGGGCGTTGGTGCGGCGGTATTGGTGGGGCTGCCACTGCTGGTGCTCGTTCAGTCGCTGGTGACCCACCAGAGTATTTTCGGCAACTATCCGATGATTGGCCGCTGGCTGTCGCACCGCCACATGCTCAGCCAGAGCTTGGCGTTTTATCAGGACGAGTTTGCCGGGCGCGTCTCGCAAAAGGTGATGCAAACGGCGCTCGCCATCCGTGAGACGGTCACCAAGGTAATGGATTTGATGGTGTACGCCATCGTCTATTTTACCGGCGCCGCTTTTTTGCTGGCCCAAGCCGACCTCTGGCTCACGCTGCCACTGGCTATCTGGCTGGTGGGGTATTTGGGCATCATGCGCTTTTTCGTCCCCCGGCTTAGGGATGTCTCCATGGCCCAGGCGGATGCGCGGGCACAGATGACCGGGCGTGTGGTAGACAGCTATAGCAATATTCAGACGATTAAACTCTTTGCCGATACCCGTCGCGAGCTTGATTACGCCAAAGACGCCATGCAGGGGTTCATGGCTACTGTGCACCGCCAGATGCGCCTAGTGACGGTGCTGAGCGTTTGCCTGACGCTGTTAAATACGCTGCTGTTGGTGGGCATGGCCGCGATGGCGATCACCACTTGGTACCTCGATGCCATCTCGCTGGGGGTACTGGCGATTGCTATCGCCTTGGTGATGCGGGTGCGCTTTATGTCCGACTGGATACTCTGGGAGGTTGCCGGGCTTTTCGAGAATATCGGCACCGTGCAGGACGGCATGAATACCATTGCCCAAGCGCCCACCGTGAGTGATACGCCCAATGCCCAAGCCCTTAGCGTGCCACGGGGCAAGATTCACTTCGAGGCGCTACGCTTTGGCTATCCGCAGGCGGTGGGTGAGTATAAAACCGTCTTCGACGGGCTTGATTTGAGCATTTCGCCGAACGAGAAAGTCGGGCTCATTGGCCGCTCCGGCGCGGGAAAATCCACGCTCGCCAACCTGCTGCTGCGCTTTTACGACCTGCAGGGCGGACGCATCACCATCGACGGGCAGAATATTGCCGAGGTGAGCCAAACGTCGCTGCGTCACCAAATTGGCATGGTGACCCAAGATACCTCGCTATTGCACCGCTCGCTTAGCGATAACATCCGCTACGGCAGCCCGGATGCCAGCGACGAAGATGTCTGGGACGCCGTGCGACGCGCCCACGCCGATACCTTCATTAATGATCTGGTCGACACAAAAGGGCGGCGCGGCCTGGATGCCCACGTGGGCGAACGCGGCGTGAAGCTCTCCGGTGGCCAACGCCAGCGCATCGCGATTGCCCGCGTGCTGCTCAAAAACGCCCCGATTCTGGTGCTGGATGAAGCCACATCGGCGCTAGACTCAGAAGTAGAAGCCGCCATTCAGGAGCAGCTAGAAACGTTGATGGAAGGCAAAACGGTCATCGCCATTGCGCACCGGCTCTCCACCATCGCCATGCTGGATCGGCTGATCGTGGTGGACGAAGGGCGCATTGTCGAGAGCGGCACTCACCAAGAGCTGTTGGCGAAGGGCGGTATTTACGCTCGCTTGTGGCAACGCCAATCGGGTGGTTTTATCGGCCTTGACGTCACCGCTGATCACCCCAACGTTTAGGGGTAAGTAACAATCCAGTATACAAGCGACACTTCCAATTAGGAGACAGTGATGCAAGCGATTCAACTAAAAGCACCGGGCGGGCTCGACAACCTCAACGTAGTAAAGTTAGACGCCCCCGGTGAACCGGGGCCGGGCGAAGTTCGCGTGCGTCTTCACGCCAGCTCGCTTAATTTCCACGACTACGCCGTGGTCGCAGGAATGATTCCCACCGACGATGGCCGCATTCCCATGTCCGACGGCGCGGGCGTTGTCGACGCTGTGGGTGAGGGCGTAAGCGAATTCGCCGTGGGCGATCACGTGGTGTCCACTTTTTTCCCCGGTTGGCAGGAAGGCCCGGCGCGAGTGGGCGACTTTCGCACCACGCCGGGTGATGGCGTTGAGGGCTACGCTCGCGAGCAAGTCGTCGCACCGGTGACGGCGTTTACCCACCAGCCGCAGGGCTACAGTCACGCCGAATCCGCCACGTTGACCACCGCAGGGCTCACCGCCTGGCGCGCGTTGGTCGTAGATGGTGGCCTGAAAGCGGGCGATACGGTACTGGTACTCGGTACCGGGGGCGTGTCTATTTTCGCCCTGCAGTTTGCCAAGATGATGGGCGCTCGCGTGATCGCCACGTCGTCTTCTGATGCCAAACTTGAGCGGCTAAAAGAGATGGGCGCCGAGCACGTGATCAACTACAAAACCACGCCCGCCTGGGGGAAAGAGGTCAAAGCGCTGACCGGCGGTGACGGTGTGGACCATGTGGTTGAGGTCGGCGGCTCCGGTACGCTGCCGCAGTCGATAGATGCGGTGAAAATCGGCGGTCATATCGCCCTGATTGGCATTCTTACTGGCCGCGAAGGCGAGATTCCCACCGCGAAGCTGATGGCCAAACAGGCGAAACTGCAAGGCCTGATTGTCGGTAGCCGCCGCGATCAGATCGAGATGGTGCGTGCCATCGACGCCAACGGCCTGCATCCGACTATCGACCGGGAATTTGCCTTGAACGAAATTGCCGATGCTTTCCGCCATCAGGAATCCGGCAAGCACTTTGGTAAGATCTGCCTGACGTTTTAATACAGTAGGCGAGCGCTTTCGATGATTGACTGAAACCGGGCGGCCATTTGGTTGAAATGGCCGCTCTTATATTCCTGCGAGTCGCGGGATCTCGATTCAGCGCGAAACGCGGGTGCTGGAACGCGCCTAATCGCTCTCCGGCAGCTCGCCGCTGTGGTAGACATTTTGCACGTCATCGAGGTCGTTGAGCATATCCAACAGTTTCTCGAAAGCGGCCACGTCGTCGCCTTCCACCGGTGTGGTGGTTTGGGGGAGAAATTGGATCTCGTCAGCGTCAAAGTCGATCTCACCAAAGGTATCCCACAACGCCTGTTTGGCTTTGGCGTAATCGGTGTGCGGAGCAAATACCGTGATGTGACCGTCTTCGTGTTCGATGTCGGTGACATCGACGTCCGCTTCCATCAGCGCTTCAAGCACGGCTTCCTCGTCATCACCGGCGAAGGCAAAAATCGCGCAGTGGTCGAACATATGGCTGACGCTACCAGGGGTGCCGATCTTGCTTTTGGTTTTGGTAAAACAGCCGCGCACATCGCCAAAGGTGCGGTTAGGGTTATCGGTTAAGCATTCGACAATTACCATCGCGTTGCCGGGGCCAAAGCCTTCGTAGCGGGCGATAGAGAAATCTTCGCCACCGGCGCCGCTGGCTTTGTCCAGGGCTTTGTCGATCACGTGCGAGGGCACCTGATCTTTCTTGGCGCGCTCAATCAAGCCGCGCAGCGCCAGATTGCCGTTAGGGTCGGTGCCGCCGGATTTGGCGCAGACGTAAATTTCGCGCCCATACTTGCTGTAAACCTTGGTTTTTGCAGCGGCCGTTTTGGCCATGGATTCTTTACGGTTCTGGAAAGCCCTACCCATCGTGCACTCCTGTGTTGGTGGCATCGTGGGCGACGATTTTACTCGACAAGCTTGCTGCCTAACAGCGTTATTGCGCCGCGATCGGGCCGCTCGTTGGGTTACACTAGTGAGGTTGTTGAGTAACGCTCAAGGAGGAACTTCATGCCGTTTTCGCTATGGCTATCGTTAGCCGCTATTTGTGCCATGGGCGCGATGTCGCCGGGGCCGAGCTTGGCGCTGGTGCTGCGCCATACGCTGGGGGGAGGGCGCCTTCCGGGAGTGACGGCAAGCCTTTTTCATGCTTTGGGTGTGGGGTTTTATGCGCTACTTACCGTGCTAGGTTTGGGCGCGCTGATGGCGCGTTTTCCGCTGTCGTTTCAGCTGGTGACCTGGGGTGGGGCGGCCTACCTCGCTTGGCTCGGTATTAAAGCATTACGGGCGGGACGAGCCGGGGCGATTCAAGCAAACGCTGTGCTTACCACTAGCCCTCAGGCGGCGCGGGAAGGCGTACTGGTGGCGCTTAGCAATCCTAAGCTGATTCTGTTTTTCGTCGCGCTGTTGAGTCAATTTGTTTCGCCGGAAATGAGCGCGACAGCGAAGGCGATCATCGTGTTAACGGCCATGATTATCGATGGCGCCTGGTACGTGCTGGTGGCGCTTTTGCTCTCGCACTCACGGGTATTGCCGTGGTTGCAACAGCACGCCCATTGGATCAATCGCGCGACTGGAGTGATGCTCATTGCGCTTGCATTGAGGGTCGTACTGGGGCCGCTTGCCTAGCAAAATGGGGCTTGCCAAGACTGGTGTGGATTCTGCCGACGTGGCAAAGTGAGTCGTATGTATTTGTTGTTATAACGGGGCTGCCATGAACATCTACGATTACGACTGTTATACCCACGATGGGCAGCCGTTTAACTTGGGCGCACTTCAAGGCCAAGTACTTTTAGTGGTCAATGTCGCGAGTCAGTGCGGCTTTACCCCGCAGCTAAAAGAGCTGGAAGCGCTCTATCAACGCTACCGCGATCGCGGCTTTACGGTGCTGGGGTTTCCCTGTAATCAATTTGGTCGCCAAACGCCGGAAAACGCGGAGGCCTTTTCCGTGTTTGCCCAGCGCGAGTTTAGCGTCGAGTTTCCCCTGATGGAAAAAGTGAAGGTTAACGGCCG
>JBNJFC010000037.1:0-1377 GCA_051746485.1 Pseudomonadota bacterium | reverse complement strand
TTTATTTGTACCACTACCCACCCGAAAGGCTGTGAGCAGAACGTTCGCGAGCAGATCGAAGCGACGCGGGCACGGGGGCTGGATAAAAGCGCCGGACCGAAGAAAGTGCTCGTCATTGGTGCCTCAAGCGGCTATGGCTTAGCGGCGCGTATTACCGCCGCGTTTGGTTACGGCGCCGATACCCTGGGGATCTTTTTTGAAAAGCCGGCTAGCGAGAAAAAACCGGGCACCGCCGGTTGGTACAACAGCGCCGCGTTTGACAAGTTTGCCAAAGAAGAAGGGCTGTACAGCAAATCCATCAACGGTGATGCGTTTTCGCACGAAGCACGGGAAAAAGCCATTGAGCTGATCAAGCAGGACATGGGCGAAGTCGACCTAGTGGTTTATTCCCTGGCGTCGCCAGTACGCAAGCTGCCGGACAGCGGCGAGGTGAAGCGCTCAAGTCTCAAGCCCATCGGCGAGACTTATCGCGCGACTGCCATCGATACCAACAAAGACGCCATCATGGAAACCGAAGTCGAACCCGCGACCCAGCAGGAGATCGACGACACCATCGCGGTGATGGGCGGCGAAGATTGGGAGCTGTGGATGGACGCCCTGAATAAAGCGGGCGTATTAGCCCAAGGCGCGCGCAGCGTGGCGTTTAGCTACATCGGCACCGAAATCACTTGGCCGATTTACTGGCACGGTGCGCTGGGCAAGGCCAAGGAAGATCTTGACCGTGCGGCCAATGAGATTGATAAGAGGCTTAAAGAGCAAGGCGGAAGCGCTAACGTTGCAGTGCTTAAATCAGTGGTTACCCAGGCAAGTGCCGCAATCCCCGTGATGCCACTGTACATCGCCATGGTGTATCGCATTATGAAGGAGAAGGGACTGCACGAGGGTACGATTGATCAGCTTAACCGCCTGTTCGACGAGAAACTCTACGGTGATGACGCCAGCACCGATGACGTTGGCCGCGTGCGTTTGGATGATTGGGAGCTGCGTGATGACGTGCAACAGGCGTGCAAAAATCTATGGCCGGCGGTCACCACCGACAACCTCTTCGAAATTACCGACTATGCTGGGTATAAGCACGAGTTCTTGAAGCTGTTTGGCTTCGAGCGTGATGATGTCGATTACGATGCAGATGTGAACCCGGTCGTAGAGTTCGATGTCATCCCGTTGTGAGTATGTCTTGTGTGACTCTTAACCCGACATCTGGAGGTACCGTATGGATACTAAGGAAAGCAAAACCCCAGAAGAAGAGAAAGAGCATGTCATGAACGAGCGGAAACCAGAAAACTATGAAGCCTCCAAGCCGGAGCGTCAGCCCGAGGCCCAAAAACCAGCAGGGGGTATGCAAAAAATACTGCCGCTTATCATCATTGGTGTCGG
>JBNJFC010000036.1:0-15361 GCA_051746485.1 Pseudomonadota bacterium | reverse complement strand
CCAAGGTTTTTACACCTCATTCACCGCTGAAAACGCCCTGCGTCCCCGGCAGCGGATGCGTACTCTACGGGTTCACCGCCGGGTTGGCAAGGGGTTGTGGGAAAAAATTCAGCTCTTGGGCTTTGCCTTACGCATAACGGCTAAAACAGGGCCTGAGAACACATAGGCACCAAACAGCAGCAGCAGCATCACAGACGGCTCGACGGAGATCATCACGAACCCCAAAACGACGGCGAGCAGCACAACAAAGGGTACCGGCTTTTTAAAATCAAAATCTTTAAAGCTGTAGTAGCGGATATTGCTGACCATCAACACCCCAGATGCGGCCACCATAAATAGCATCAATAGTTTGAACCCCAGCGCATCGGCATCAAAGCTATGGAACGTCCACACACTGGCGGCGATTAAGGCGGCGGCAGAGGGGCTTGGCAACCCGATAAACCATTTCTTATCGACGCTACCGATCTGCACGTTAAAGCGTGCCAGACGAAGCGCAGCACAGGCAACATAAAGAAAGGCCACCACCCAACCGGTTTTACCGATATCCTGTAAAATCCAGGTAAAGGCAACCAACGCAGGCGCCATACCGAAAGAAATCATATCGGCCAGACTGTCGTATTCAGCGCCGAATGCGCTTTGCGTGTTGGTCATTCGCGCAACACGACCATCTAGGCCATCAAGCACCATGGCAATGAAGATAGCGACGGCTGCAGCAGTAAAATCACCGTTAATCCCGGCCACTACCGCAAAAAAGCCTGAAAATAGCGCCGAGGTGGTAAAGAGGTTAGGCAGTAAATAAATGCCCTTGCGGCGAATTTTTTTGCCATCCTCAACCGACTCTTCAATGACTTCGGTTTCACGCAAAAAAGTACTCGCCAAGTCCTCGCTACTCACCTGTTTAGAGGAATCCTCCTCTTCCGGCGAGGGAGAACGAGCTCGCTCTGGATCATCCTGGGTCATAAGTGTCATCCGTTTGAAATGAAGTCACATAAACAGTGATCTCTTTTCATTCTACACGGTGAGACTCACTCAGCCAGCATTGCGATGAACAACCACAAATGACTCGGGGCGCGACAGTGCGCGCCCCGAGGCGATGGTGAAGGTAAGCGCAAGCTAACCGCTTAGTTCTTCGACTTGTCTACCAATTGATTAGCCGCAATCCACGGCATCATGCCGCGCAGCTTGGCACCAACCTTCTCAATTTCGTGCTCAGCGTTGAGGCGGCGACGCGCGGTCATCGACGGGTAGTTGCTGTTACCTTCGTTGATGAACATTTTGGCATATTCGCCGGTTTGGATGCGTTTCAACGCATTACGCATGGCCGCACGTGATTGCTCATTGATAACCTCGGTGCCGGTAACGTACTCGCCATACTCAGCATTGTTGGAAATGGAGTAGTTCATGTTGGCGATACCGCCTTCGTACATCAGGTCAACGATCAGCTTGAGCTCGTGCAAACACTCGAAGTAGGCCATTTCCGGTGCATAGCCCGCTTCAGTCAGCGTTTCGAAACCGGCTTTTACCAGCTCCACCGCGCCGCCACAAAGAACTGCTTGCTCGCCGAACAGGTCGGTTTCGGTTTCGTCTTTAAACGTGGTTTCGATGATGCCACTGCGGCCACCACCGACGCCTGCCGCATAGGAGAGCGCGAGTTCTTTGGCACTCCCCGATGCGTCTTGATGAATCGCAATCAGATCCGGAATACCACCGCCTTTTACGAACTCAGAGCGCACGGTGTGACCTGGCGCTTTCGGCGCGATCATAATCACGTCGAGATCTTTGCGCGGCTCGATTTGGTTGTAATGAATGTTGAAGCCGTGAGCGAAGGCGAGCGTCGCCCCCTCTTTCAGGTTCGGCGCCACTTCCTGCTCGTAGATCGCTTTCTGGTTTTCATCCGGCGCCAGAACCATGACGACGTCAGCGGTTTTACACGCTTCCGGCACGGTGGCGACTTTCAGACCCGCAGCTTCTGCTTTTGCGGCAGAAGAAGAACCTTCGCGCAACGCCACGGTTACATCAACGCCAGACTCTTTTAAGTTATTGGCATGCGCGTGCCCTTGAGAGCCATAGCCAACGATAGTGACTTTCTTCGCTTGGATGAGGGACAGGTCACAATCTTTATCGTAATAAACGTGCATAACAGAAACTCCATTAAGTATTTGAAATAAAACGTGGTGTCAGCGTTGATAGTCACCGGCGCTGTCTCATGCAGCACTCGCCTCAAGCAATGAAGTCACTTTACGCGACGCCATCTATTGCGTAAAACGCTATATTTGCAATACAACAATGCATATAGTGAAACGCGGAACTCTCATGGACTTTCGACTGCTTAAGCACTTCATTACTTTGTCTGACTCCCTGCACTTTGGCCGCGCTAGCGAACTGTGCCACATAAGCCCCTCTACCCTTAGTCGTTCGCTTCAGCAGTTAGAAAGCGAGCTCGCCACGACACTTATTGAACGCGACAACCGACATGTTTCGTTGACGCCACAAGGGGAGCACTTTCAGCGCTACGCGCGGGATACATTAGATCAGTGGGAAACCATCAAACGAACGCTGGCAGACGAAGCGGCACAACTAACCGGTGACATCAGCATCTATTGCTCCGTTACCGCGAGCTACAGCTTTTTGTACGAACTACTTAGCGACTTCCGTCATCAACATCCCGGCATCGAGTTCAAGCTGCATACCGGCGACCCTGCCAATGCCATGAACCGTGTGCTATCGGGTGATGACGATATGGCCATCACACCTCGCCCACGGATGCCCCCGCCAGCGCTGGCGTTTAAGTCACTCACACGCTCGTCGCTTGTATTTATCGCTCCCACGACCCCAGCTGAGTGGCTACCCCTCACCCCCGAAAGCTCAACCGCTCAGCAGTGGGAGGCAGTGCCAATGATCTTGTCGGAGGCGGGGTTATCGCGCGAATATGCCAATACATGGTTTAAAGCACTTGGCGTCATGCCGCGCATTTATGCTCAGGTGGCAGGGCACGAAGCTATTGTAAGCATGGTGGGTCTAGGGTTTGGGGTAGGCGTGGTACCCAAAATTGTGCTGGATAACAGCCCGCTGGCTGAGAGTGTCAAGATACTCCACGTCAAGCCAGAGCTGCCTTATTACGATGTTGGTTTATGTGTACTCAATCGTCGCCTAAAGCGGCCTAGGATCCAGGCACTTTGGGAGGCAGTTAGCGAAAGACGCCCCTAAAAAGACGCCCCTAAAAAGTAAAACGGCAGGCTTAATGCCTGCCGAAATTACTCATTGAATGCGCATCAACGTCGGGGTCTGGGCAAGTGACTATCAGCGCGCGATGGACTGCCATCCTTAGGACGCACATAAAGTACCAGCGCATGATCCACTAATTCATAGCCATGCTCTTCGGCAATCTCTTGCTGACGGCGCTCGATCATTTCATCGACAAATTCAATGATCTCGCCACTATTAAGGCAGACCATGTGGTCATGATGATCTTCTTGGGTCAACTCGAATACAGCATGGCCGCCGTCAAAATTATGACGAATCACAAGGCCTGCTGTCTCGAACTGAGTCAACACGCGATAGACCGTTGCCAAGCCAACATCTTCACCCGCATCAATCAGTGTTTTATACACTTCTTCTGCGCTTAAATGGTGTTGGCCAGAGGCATTTTCGAGGATCTGCAGGATTTTAACGCGCGGCAGGGTCACTTTGAGCCCGGCTTTACGCAGTTCATGGTTCTGATCGGCCATGGTTGCTCTTCGCAGTAACAGGTTAGGTCGGGTATGATCGACCGAAACCACGATAGTGAAGAATAGGCGCAAATGCAAAAATTGACTCGAATTATCACGTTCTCAGCCACACTCGCATTCATCAGCGGTTGCAGCTATGTCGGCGTTTATAAACGCGACATCCCGCAAGGCAACCTCATCACGCAAGATATGGTGGAGCAGCTTAAGCCAGGCATGACGCAAGAACAGGTCACATATGTCATGGGCCGCCCTCTACTTGAAGCTCCCTTCGACTCGCGCGAGTGGGACTATGTTTTTCGGCTCGATAAAGCCTACAGCGGCATCGAAACCCGGCGCGTTACGCTAACATTCAACCGCCAAGGGCAACTGACCGAGATTGATAAAGAAGGGGATTTCTCCGAGGACCTGCCGCTGGACACCGAAACCAGCTTAGGGCCTGCTACAGAAGGCACTGATCCATTGGAAGCACTGCCGAGTGACAGCACGCAAACGCAGCCCCCCGAATCAGAGCGCGCTCCCGCGCCTCGGCCCTAATTAGCGCTCTGCCTGGCGCTTCGCACGCGCTAGGCGAGCCACTTTGGGATCCACCTCTAGCGGGCGATACACCTCAACACGGTCACCTTGGCGTAGTCGGTGTGCAGAAGGCTCTCGTATGACTTTGCCAAAGATTCCAAGCGGTGCCTGATGAAATGTCTCGGATGGCACCTCGGGGAATAACAGCGGCAAATTGGCCTTTTCCACCGCTTCAAGCACCGTGGTTCCATCAGGCACGGTCAGGGCAACGATGCGTTGTTTTTGCGGCAATGCAAACGCCACCTCGACCAACAGCGAGTTCATATGGCTTTCAGCGGCCATATAACTCGTTGGCACGCTTTGTGAACGAATCCACTAACTGCCCAGCGATTTGTTGAAATACCTTACCGAACGCCATACTTAATAGACGGTTAGCAAACTCAAACTCCATCTCCAAGCTGACCTGGCAAGCATCTTCCCCCATTGGTACGAAGCACCAACGCCCTTTCAGGCGTTTGAATGGGCCACTGACTAGCGACATTTCAATTCGCTCGGGCGAATACAACTCGTTACGCGTCTTAATGGTTTGTTCGATACCTGCGCGCCCTAAGGTCATTTCACCGATAAGATGGGCATCATCGCGCTCGATCAACCGTGCACGACGACAACCCGGCAAAAATTCCGGATAGGACTCGAAATCGTTTACCAGTTCAAACATTTGCTTAGGAGTGTGCCGCACCAAGGCGGAACGATTCACGGTTGGCATTGACCTCTCCGCTGACTTCATAGTGCCCAAGGCGTATCATGGGGGCTAATCTTAACGCAAAAATAGTATCACGGCTCTCTTCTCCACGAAGAGGCAACCAACAGATCAATGACGAGGTTTCATGGCCACAAAGAAAGGAAAAACCAAAAAAGGTCCTAGCAGCAGCGTCATCGCTCAAAATAAGAAGGCCCGCTTTGAGTATCATATTGATGAAACCTTCGAAGCGGGTCTCTCGCTGGCTGGCTGGGAAGTCAAAAGCCTTCGCGCGGGTAAAGCGCAGCTGACTGACACCTATATTTTGATTCGCCATGGGGAAGCGTGGCTACTTGGGAGCCATATCACACCGCTCAATACCACGAGCACCCATGAAATCGCCGACCCCACACGGACACGTAAGCTTTTATTGCACAGAAAAGAAATTGCCAAGATATTTTCCAAAACGCAGGACAAAGGGCACACGTGTGTGCCGCTCAAACTTTACTGGAAGCGCAACCTCGTGAAGTGCGAGCTAGCCTTGGTAACGGGTAAAAAGCTGCGCGACAAACGCGCCACTGAAAAAGATCGCGACTGGCAACGTCAAAAAGGCCGTATTATGCGGGAACAAAACAAAGCATAACTGGTCAATCAACTACAGGCACGTTAGAATGCGTGCCTCACTAAGGGGGCGACATGGTTTCGACGCCGGTGACAAACCCTGCGGTGCATGTCGAGAGCGTGATGTATCTCGTAAATCCAACATCACGAAAAATAGTCGCAAACGACGAAAACTATGCTCAGGGCGCGCTAGCAGCGTAAGCTGGTAGCTTCTTGTCCGGCTCCAAGGTGATGTGCCTATTCATCGCTGAGGAGATACGAGCTAAAAATGATAGGACCGCGGTTGGCGGTGTCTTCTCGTCAATCGTTAAACTTTAGAAGGCTCGCGTTGCTGGATCCTGATCGTCGGAGCCAGTCGCGTTAAAGCAAAAGACGAAATCTAAGCATGTAGAGCCAATGGGCGAGTGCCGGCGGACGCGGGTTCAATTCCCGCCGCCTCCACCACTCAAGTCGAAGAATCAAGCACCTACGGGTGCTTTTTTCTTGTCTCCCTTCCAAATACCCGCCAACGCGAAAGCGATGCAAGGTGTTGCGATGCGCGCTAAAGCCTTACTGTTTGCCTATACGTTTACTGCGTTTTTTACGGCGTTTGCGGCCGCAAGCGAACCTTCAGCAGACGCGCTACAAGCACTTGATCAGCAGGCCGCTGAGCTTAATCGTGTGCATACGGTGGTAATCGCCCACAAAGGGGAAATTGTTCACGAGCTTCACCAGGGTGGCCCTGGAACAGCCGTTCCCGCTAATATCAAATCCCTTTCCAAAACCGTGCTCGCGGCGATTACCGGCGCTGCCATTGAAAGCGGCATTATTGATTCTACCGAGCAGCCTCTAGTGGCGCTGTTGGGCAACCTGCCTAGCGGGGTAGATCCACGGGTAAACGATATTACCGTTTCGCACCTGCTCTCCCTGCAAGCGGGCCTGGAGCGAACATCAGGCAGCAACTACGGCGCTTGGGTGGCGAGTCAGCATTGGGTCAATGATGCGTTAACTCGCCCCTTCGTCGATGAACCCGGTGGGCGAATGCTTTATTCAACGGGCACCAGTCACTTACTTTCCGCAGCACTGACCCACGCCAGCGGAGAAAGTACCCATACGCTTGCCCAGCGCCTGCTCGGCAAACCGCTGGATATTGCGATACCCCCGTGGCCACAAGACCCGCAGGGTATCTACTTCGGCGGCAACGATATGCGGCTCTCGCCGAGGGCGCTGGTAGAGGTTGGTGAGCTTTACCGCCATAACGGCATGGTCGATGGCAAGAGGTTATTACCGGAAGGCTGGGTAGACGCCTCTTGGACGCCCAGAGGCGAATCGCCCTGGACAGGCGATGGGTACGGCTACGGCTGGTTTATCACCACCCTTGTGGATGTGCCGGTTTACTACGGCAGAGGATACGGCGGCCAAGCGCTTTACGTGATCCCAGAGCAGGAAATGACCGTGGTGATCACCTCCGACCCTACTCCGCCCTCACCTGGCGGCCAGTTTCAGCAGCGATTGAACCAGCTGGTGGCGGGCCTGCTAAGAGAAGAGACTGCGTCAGTGCAGGCGGCAGATTAATTATCGTTGGCGTTGCGGTGCTCTTCTGCCTGTAATTTGCTGCGAATAAAATCGCGGTGCCTAACGTGTAAAAGGTCCGCTAAGCGCCGTATGCGATGCTCTTCGAGCGGGTCGATATTGCCGTCTACCCAAGCCAGTTGCCACATCAAGGCCACCAGCTCGCAACGCTGCTCATACCCGTAATGTTGTTTAATCAGGCTGACAAACTGATAGTGGTCGACAGCATCATCCACTTCCGCTTCCGCCAACGTTATTAGCTCGCTAACCGCGCTGTCGCTTAAGTGGTAACGGCGGGTTAGCATCTGTTTGAGTGCGGCGCGCTCGTCATCGCTTTTATCATAGTCGGCGCGCATCACTTCGCAGAGTAATGCCGCCGAAGCAAGCTCTAGCGTTACGGTTTGGTTATCGCGCTGTTCTGGCGCCGCCAGCGCCTGTTGAAAGAAATGAGTAATCGCATCCAGCACGTTATTCGCTCCTGTTTCACTAATCTATTGTGACGTCAGTCTCTTACGACTACGCGTATCAGGATTAGTGCCGGAAGGAGGTCAAGGCGTGCGTTTCGCACCGCGACCGTTAGGCCGCGGCGCTTAACGTCTTTTTGCTGCCATTAACTGCGGCTAGTAACCTCAAGCAGGTGATACCCAAACTGGGTTTTTACCGGCCCGTGTACCTTGTTCAGCTCATCATTAAAGACGACTTTATCGAATTCCGGCACCATTTGACCCGGGCCAAAGCTGCCAAGATCGCCGCCCTGACGCCCAGACGGGCAGCTAGAGTGCTCCTTGGCCACTTCAGCGAAATCACGACCGTTTTCGATCTCTTTTTTCAGCGCGTTGCACTGCTCTTCACTGCTTACCAAAATATGACGGGCGCTGGCGCGTGCCATAACAAGCTCCTTATTAAAAAAGCCCCAAAGCGGCGTACCAGTTTATCATGCGGGCAAAGAGGCTGAACGGTTCCTATCGTTTTCTTATACTCGCTTTTTTCTCTCTTACCGTGGCGCATACCCATCGCCCCAACTACAACCTTGGTATTATAGCGACTTTCGTTTATAATGCGCTGCAACAAACCCATTTTGGGCTGCTTGCAGGAGAACATTCTATGCCTCCCGATACCTCTACCGCAGCGCATGTGCAGCGTAGCTTGCGCCAATGCTTGTCTACCGTAGCCGAGTTGCTTTACAACCACGGCCACGTGTTAGAAACCATTACCTTGCCGCATCGTGGCTTAGCGCGCCGTGACTTGTCGGCGCTGAAAACCAGCACACCAGAATGGGCGACCTGCCAGCAAGTGCTAGAAGCCAGCGAAGCCGCCACGTTCAACGAGTATGGACGCTTTGTGTTGACCCGCATGGGGCGCGAGCTTATGTTTGATATGTTCGGCGAAGGCGCTGCTGACTGCGCTTAAGCCGTCAGCCGCCTCACCACAACGCCACCTTCGGGTGGCGTTTTGCGTTACTCGTCTTTGTGCCCCAGGCTCATAAAATAAAGCGCTGCCGCTAGCGCCAGCACCGAAAGCGCAAGGTAGATCGCATCCAGCGGCGTGGCAAAGCGAATATCCACGACTGCTCGGAAGAACTCAATAATCACCGCCAAAATCACCACGCGGGCGATTTTATCTTTGAGGTGATCGAGCGATGCCACGTTAAAGGGATGCTTGCGGTTATTGATTTCCGCTATATCTATCCGTGAAATAAACAGACGGTAGACGCCGAGCCCGAAGATCAGCAGCACAATCGCGATCAGGTAAATATCCACGGCGACGACAATGTCGGGTACTAGAGTGTCGTGTATGTTGGTATCGCTGCCGACGAAATAGTAGCGGAGTGTTCCCGCTACCACTTTGAAAATATCGACGGTGCCGACGATAAATAAGGTCAGCGACCCCAGCAGGCTTGGCACTACCGCCAGCATGACCAAAAAGCGGGAGTTCCATAACCAGCGCTCGGTACGGCGCTCCCACGGGTGTTGCTGCTCGGGGGTTTTTATGGGGTTATCGTCTTGATGATGGAGATGACTTGCCATTAAGCGCGCTCCTTTCAAACGCTATTTGCTGCTATTACAAAAGATTTGCCGCCACCACCACAATGGTGGTGGCCGTGATGCCAACGCCCAGTAGCAATACCGCGCCATCGCGGGCAACCAGCCCCAAGCCAAGAAGCGTTAGTGCCAACCCTGCCCCGTTGGCGGAAAAGGGAATAAACTCCATCGGCGGCATAGCCAGCGCAATGATAAGCGCCGTTAGCGCGGTCAGGCGGCTGCCCCAATAACCCGTCAGCCACGGCAAGCGCATCCGCAGCCAGCGATCAACCCAGCGTGCCGGTTTTTTCATCCGCTGCAAGCCTTTGTCAAACGTCTTGCGTGCCATGTGCCGCCGTAACAGCCATTGCGGCAACCAAAACCGATCTCGACCCGCCAACAACTGCCCAGCGGTCAACAGCACGATGGCCGCCATCAGCGTGGGCATACCGGGAATATCACCAATCAGCGGTGCAAGCGTAATAAGTCCCGCCACCAACAGCATAGGGCCGAACGAACGCCTTCCCGCAGCGGTGAACACGTCCTCAACGCTCACCTGAGGCTTACAGCGCTCCATTTTCTCTAAGGATTCCAGTAGATGCGTCAGACTAGAAGCTTGCGTCATGTAAACGCCTCTTAAATCAGATAAGCCTTAACGTAACACTCAATCATGTCGTTTAAGCTGCTCTTTCAGCTGTTTGGGCACTTGTTTGATGATCAGGCGATCGGCGTTCTCGTCATACTCCACGCTAGAACCCAGCAAGTGCGAGTCAAAACTAATCGATACACCACCTGCACGGCCGGTAAAACGCCTGAACTGGTTGAGTGTACGCTTATCCGGTGGGATTTCCGGGGCGAGGCCGTAATCGGCTTGGCGAATATGCTCGTAAAATGCCTTCGGCTGCTTCTCATCCACGACCGCCGAGAGTTCATCCAGGGTCATCGGCTCGCCGCGGCGCAGCTGATCGTTAGCGTAGCCCACTAACGCATCGGTCTTTTCACGGCTCGCATCATCATCCAAGTCTTCTTTCTCTACGTAGTCGCTGAAGGCCTTGAGCAGCGTGCGCGTCTCAGCGGGGGCATCCACGCCCTCCTCAACCCCCAACCATTCGGCCACCACCTCAGAGAGTTTCTTGCCGCCTCGGTCTTTCAGAAACGAGACATACTGCGATTGCGCGTCCCCCTGTTGCCATTGAGTGAGGTTGATGCGTGCCGCCAGCGTCAGCTGACGCGTATTGAGCTGGGCGGCAGGCTCAACATGGTGCGCCGCATTGATCCCGATACCCTCACGCTGATGCACCAGGGCCAGCAGTAATGTTTGCGTCTCGCCTTGTTGCTGATGGGCAAACACTACGTAGCCGCTCACGGCCAGGTGCTCGGCAAGCGCTACGGCCAAACGTTCGGTGAGCGTCTGCGTGATTGCCGCAAACCCTTGCTCCTCGGCAAGATACGCCCGCAGCTCACGCCCAAAGCCTGAACCCTCGGCGTCAGTAAAGCGCCCCCATCCCTTGGGCTTGGTGTTATAGGTGTCGTTTAACTCGCTGACCAACGTATCCATCGCCGCATTTTCTTGCGGGTGTGGCGCATCCGCGGCGGCGACGGTCAGGCGTCCACCATCGAGCGTGGGTTCGAGATGATGAACAATACTTTGCAATAGCGGCATAGCGTGAAGCGTTCTCTGGTGTGGCGGGTTTAGGGCTTAAGGCGGTAACCGGTGCGAAAAATCCAAGCGATGGTAGCCAAACAAACGAGCAGAAAAAGCAAAATCATCGCCAGACTGGCCACCATACTGACATCGCTAATGCCATAAAAACTCCAGCGAAAACCGCTCACCAAATAAACGACGGGGTTGAATAGCGTCACGCCTTGCCAGAACGGCGGCAGCATATCAATGGAGTAGAAACTGCCGCCCAGAAAAGTCAGCGGGGTAATCACTAAAAGCGGCACCAGCTGAAGCTTGTCAAAGCCATCCGCCCAAATGCCGATGATAAAGCCGAGCATGCTAAACGTCACCGCGGTCAGCAGTAAGAAGAGCAACATCCAGACAGGGTGTGCCACCTCCATGGGCACGAACAG
Source organism: Pseudomonadota bacterium (assembly GCA_051746485.1). Taxonomy (GTDB): domain Bacteria; phylum Pseudomonadota; class Gammaproteobacteria; order Pseudomonadales; family Halomonadaceae; genus Vreelandella. The sequence goes on along the minus strand of JBNJFC010000036.1, from coordinate 4,112 downwards.
CCGAGCGGTCGCCAGAATGATCAACCCCAGCACCACCGATTTTGTCGCGGCCGCGCCAACGTAGCCAATGACGATCTCAAGAAACGAAATCGGCGCAGAAAGCAGCTCATAAATACTGCCGGAGAATTTAGGAAAGAAAATGCCGAAAGAGGCGTTGGAGACACTTTGGGTCAATAGCATCAGCATGATCAAACCGGGTACGATGAAAGCCCCGTAGCTAACGCCACCAATCTCATCAATGCGCGAGCCAATCGCCGCACCAAACACAACAAAATACAGCGACGTCGAGATTACCGGTGACACCACGCTTTGCAGCAGCGTGCGACGGGTGCGCATCATTTCAGCCATATAAATGGCGCGAACAGGGTAGACGTTCATGCGCGCTCCTTAACTAAGTCGACAAAAATATCTTCCAACGAGCTCTGCCGGGTATGCAGATCTTTCACCCCGACACCCGCCTTATTGAGCGCGCCTAAAAGCGCCGAAATCCCCCCATCACCCGCTTTCTGGGTAGCACTCTCATAGCTGTAAATGAGTTCATCACCGGCTTCATTTTGTGTCAGCGCGAAGGTAGCAAGCTCAGGTGGCAGCGCCTCTAACGGCTCAAACAACTGCACGGTCAGCTGCTTACGGCCGAGCTTTTCAATCAGCGCATTTTTCTCCTCCACCAACACGATCTCGCCGTGGTTGATCACGCCGATGCGGTCGGCCATCTCCTCGGCTTCCTCAATGTAGTGCGTGGTAAGAATGATGGTGACACCCTGATCGCGCAATTCGCGCACGACATTCCACATTTCGCGGCGAAGCTCCACATCCACGCCGGCGGTGGGCTCATCGAGAAACAGAATGCGGGGCTCATGGGAGAGCGCCTTGGCTATCAGCACGCGGCGCTTCATCCCGCCGGAGAGGGTAATCAGGCGGTTGTTACGCTTCTCCCACAGCGTTAACGATCTTAACACCCGCTCAATGTGCTTCGGGTTAGGCGGCTTACCAAACAAGCCGCGGCTGAAGCTGACGGTATTCCAAACGGTCTCGAACGCTTCGTTGGTGAGCTCCTGAGGTACCAATCCAATGCGCTCACGGGCAGCACGATACGCTTTGACGTTATCGAAGCCATCTACCCACACCGTGCCTTGTGTGGGCGATACCAACCCGCACACCGCGCTGATGAGCGTTGTTTTACCTGCCCCGTTAGGGCCGAGCAGTGCAAAAATCTCGCCGCGCTGAATCGACAGATCCACTTGCCGCAGCGCCTGAAAGCCACCGGCAAAGGTCTTACTCAGGCCTTCGATACGAATGATGGAATCGCTCACCGCCTACTCCTGGCACCGGAAATGGATAAGACCTCGATTGTACTCATATTTCTCCCGTTCCCCTATGTGTTAAGGGCTGGTATCGTCTTATGACTTTTTAAACTGAATACAACATAGAGGATGGTTAATGGTTTCTACTGATTCACACAAGTTCCGACTTGTCACTCGCAGTGACTTTGACGGCCTGGTTTGCGGCGCACTCCTCAAGCACTTGGATTTGATCGACGACATCACTTTCGTCCACCCGAAGGACATGCAGGATGGCAAGATCGAGATTACCGAGCGCGATATCACCACCAACCTACCCTACGTGCCCGGTTGCCATCTGGCCTTTGACCACCACCTAAGCGAAACCGTGCGTAACACCGAGCGCGCCGACAATCACGTGATTGACCCCGATGCGCCCTCTGCCGCGCGTGTTGTGTTCGACTACTACGGCGGCCATGACGCCTTCCCCGCGCGTTGGGACGACATGATGGAAGCCGTCGACAAGGGGGATTCCGCGCAGTTCAACAAAGAGGAAATCCTCAACCCGCAAGGCTGGGTGCTGCTCAACTTCATCATGGACGCGCGCACCGGTCTTGGCCGCTTCCGCGAATTTCGTATCTCCAACTATCAGCTGATGATGAAGCTGATCGATTACTGCCGCGAGCACACCATCGAAGAGATCCTCGCGCTTGATGACGTGCGCGAGCGTGTCGAGCTTTACCGTGACCACGAAGACAAAGCCAAAGAGCAGATCAAACGCTGCGCCAAGGTGCACGGCAATCTCGTGGTGCTCGACCTGCGGGACGAAGAGACCATTTATGCTACCAACCGTTTTGTGGTCTACGCGCTCTACCCCGAGTGCAATATTTCCATCCACGTCATGTGGGGCTTAAAGCAGCAAAACACCGTGTTTGCGATTGGCAAATCGATTTTAAACCGCACCAGCAACACCAATGTGGGCGAGCTATGCCTTGAATACGGCGGCGGCGGCCATCTCAACGCCGGTACCTGCCAAATCGATAACGACAAGGCCAAAAGCACCCTTGAGGAAATCGTCGCCAGGATCAGCGCTGACGGTTGAAGGCCTCCTCACGCGGCGCTGATACGATGTCGCGCCGCGCTATGCTTACCCAGACGTGCCGGCGCATTGTCCGTCGGCGGCGCGGTTAAAAAATGGCGACTCCCAACCCAGTGAAGCGGTTGACTCAGCTTAATTTCCTTCGGCTCACCGTGCGTCATGCGCAGCAGAAAGTCATCGCTCTCTGTGGGATGCCAATGGGGCAAAAGCTCAAACGGCGCCTGCTGTGAGCGACGCGCGGCAATCGCCCCGATTTCCGGCTGGCAGTGCAGCTCAATCACCTGCGACACGCCTTTGGCCAGCAGAGTGCGGTACGTCTTCACCGCAAGCGCTTCAGTCGCAATCGCCGTGACATTCATGGGTAACGATGGGAAGCGCTGGGCTAACTGATGCCAGCCCTCTGCACTGGTCACCACCGCATCGCCCGGCATCAATGTTTGTAGTGCATTGGCATGGTCGAAAAGCGACAGCGAGCGCCAACCGGCCTGTTCCGGCAGCAGCATAGTCAACATAAACCCTGAGACGGTCTGCGGTGAAAGCCAGTGGACTAAGGTACGCGATGCCGTTGCTGCCGGGCATAACAGCTGCTGCAGCGCCTTAGCCTCTTCGCACAATGCCTCAACGTGGTGAGGATGCTGCTCGGGGAGCTCAAAACTAAAGGCGCCAGCAGCGGAAAGCTCATACAGCCATAGGGTCGAGAAGGACGGGGACTCGGCGCTAAGTGCGGCGGCCCACTCATCTAGTTTGACAGCGCTATCCGGTAAGAGGGTTTCAATTTGCTCGGGGGTCAAATCAAATAACCGCTGAATATCGTGGCGTAGTTTAGGGCGAGCTGCCGTATCCGTAGCAGGCAACATGCCCGTATCAGAACCGGCTTGCTCAGCCAAAGAGCGTAATAAGCGCATAAGTGACGATGATGAGAGCGATAACATAATGAGTCCTTATTGATTGGCTTGCGCCACGCTTCCATTTAGCAGAAAGCTTACGGACGTGTATGATTTCTGTCAAAGAATTATACTTATTGAGGCTGACTATCAACCTGTCGGGATCATGCATATCCAATTGATTCGATAAGATTATTTTTTCAAAAATAATATAGAAACATTCATCCCTTTTACAGAGGCAGACAAAACCTATACACAGTTTAATAAGAATAACGCCGCAACGTTTAACCTCTAGACTAGACAGGGGGACGGAAAGCCGCTGAAATCAGCGCTATACGATTCACTTTTCGGAGCACCCCCTGAATGAATGCGCGCTGGAAAACCCTCCCAATGCGGCTGCGTCTATTTCTCTCTTTTGGTACGGTGCTGATTATTGCCATGCTCGCCGCACTCTGGCTTCAAGCGCGCGCCCATAGCGAGATGCGTATTCAAACCCTGCTTGACGAGGGACTTCCGTCCCAGCTGGAAGGGCTTGCTGCCAACCTCAACCTGCGTCTCAGTCGGCCGTTGGCGATCTCAGAAACATTGGCTAACGACTACTTTATCGAACAGTGGGTTGAAAACGGCCTGCCGGAAGAGGAGCGCGATAGCATAATTGCTTACCTCTCCCGCTTGATGGACCAGCTCGATACCGAACTCCTCTTTATCGCCGCACAGTACGCAAACCGTAGCTATTACTTCCAGCTTCGAGACGGCGAGTTTCTCCAACGCACCATGAATCCCGATGATGATCCCTGGTACTACCGCTTTACCGATAGCAGCGATGCCTACGAACTTAACTTAGATAGC
>JBNJFC010000035.1:0-15745 GCA_051746485.1 Pseudomonadota bacterium | reverse complement strand
GAAAACCGCTTTATGGCCGGCGATGAATACAGCATTGCCGATATGGCTATTTACCCGTGGTACGGGGCGTTAGTCAAAAACCGGCTTTACGATGCAGCTGAGTTCTTGGAAGCCCACACCTATACCCACGTGCGGCGCTGGTCTGACGAGATCGATGCTCGCCCGGCGGTTCAGCGTGGCCGCATGGTCAACCGCACATGGGGTGAGCCTGAGGAACAGTTGCACGAGCGCCACGACGCCAGCGACTTCGAGTACAAAACGCAAGATAAGCTCTAAGCAAGAAATTGGGCCGAAAGCGAGCAGTCGAGCCCGGGTGACGCGAATATCACCGATCCCCCACCAACCAGCGCGGTGTCAGCTCATGCTGGCCGCGCTCATCGGTAATAAACAGTGTGCCTTCACTGATCATCACCGCCCAATCAATGGCGCGGGGTAAATCAGTGGCGATTATCGCCAGCGGCTCCTGGGATAGTGCCGCGATGTTCAGATTCTTGAGCTTCGCAACCGCTGGCAACACCTTTTGCTCCCAGATGTCCAGGCGCCCGTAAGCAAGCAACGAGACACGCTGGGCACGGCGCGAACACCAGGTCAGGCGCTCACCGTCGGGCTGACCGACCTCGATCCAGTGCAGTATCCGCCCATCCAGGCTCTTTTCCCACAGGGCCGGCTCGTCCACATCGGAGAGGCCTCGCCCGAAACTGATCGCATCGCTGTACCACAACACATAGGCCACCAACCGAGCAGTCATGCGCTCTTCGGTCTCTGACGGATGACGCGCCACGGTGAAGCGCAACGTCTCGTACACCCCGCGATCCAGGTCGGTCAGATTGATATCAACTTTGTAAGGCGTTGCACTAAGAGCCATGAAAGTTTCCAAATAAAAATTTGCGCCAGTGTACCCGATGTAGAGTGTCCCTGGTGAATTGCATCGTGGCAACGCCGAAGACGTCAGCGGTAAAACCCTGAAAATAGAACGGGGTGACGCAAGCGCCACCCCTAATCAAAATTGGAACGAATAACCTAAAAACCGGGTCATTAGAAGCCAAGTATTAAAAACAAAGTTTTAAAAACTTGGCTTACGCTTCTCTACGAAAGCACTCATGCCTTCGGTTTGCTCTTCACTGGCAAAGCAGAGCGCAAACAGTGAGGTCTCTAATGCCAAGGCGCTGTCGAGGTCTTGATCCATGCCGTCGTGAACCGCTTGCTTGGCGCCGCGCACTGCTCGCGGACCGTTGCCCATTAGCTGTTTGGTCAGTTCATCGGCGTAAGCTTCAAGCTCGGCCTGCGGCATAACACGGTTGACCAGGCCAATACGTAGCGCCTCGGTGGCGTCGATCTTGCGCCCGGTGGCGCAAAGATCCAGCGCCATCGCCGGCCCCACGCGACGCGGCAACCGCTGAGTGCCGCCAAAACCAGGGATTACGCCGAGAAGGACTTCCGGCTGGCCGAAGATGGCATTGTCGCTTGCGACGGCCCAGTCGCAGGCCAGCGCCAGTTCGCAGCCGCCGCCAAGGCAAAACCCGTTGACCAGCGCGACCACCGGCACGGGTAGCGTTTCAAGACGTTTGATTGTGCGTAGCGCTTGCCCCGCAAAGGCGCGAGCCTCTTCCGGCGTTTTTTCGCGCATTTCGGTGATATCCGCCCCAGCGACGAAAGATTTCTCGCCAGCACCGGTAATCAGCACCGCACGCAGGCTCGGATGCGCTTCCAGCTCGGTGAGTTCTTTTTCCAGCGCGGTCAGCACTTGGCTATTAAGTGCATTTAGCGCCTGGGGACGGTTGATCGTTAGACGCACCACGCCATCGTTATCGACTTTTTCAATTACGGCTTCGCTCATGGGGGCTCCCTATTGTTCTAAAACATGCGGTTGTTAGCTGTTGTTAAAAGACCGTTATCAAAACCACCACCCAACCCTAGCGAACGCTTGGTTGGGTGGCAATCACTTCTTTTGTCGAGCGCCTCTTGCACCCGACGCTTTCTAACAAAAGCGCAACGCTAGTCGTAAATGTGGAAGCCGCGCCCGGACTTGCGGCCCAGATAGCCAGCGTCGACCATGCGCTTAAGCAGCGGGCAAGGGCGATATTTCGGATCGCCAAAGCCTTCCTGCAGCACTTCCATGATTGCAAGGCAGACGTCCAAGCCAATCAAATCCCCAAGCGCCAGCGGCCCCATTGGGTGGGCAGCACCCAGCTTCATGGCCTCGTCCACCGCGTCCGGTGTGGCAGCCCCTTCTTGAACCAGGAAGGCCGCCTCGTTGATCATCGGCACCAGCAGGCGATTGACGGCAAACCCCGGGGAATCGCCTACCGGTACGGCGGTTTTGCCCAAATCGTGAGCAAGTTGCTCGATCCGCTTAACGGTGTCGTCACTGGTTTGCTCGGCGCGAATGACTTCGACCAATTTCAACACCGGCACCGGGTTGAAAAAGTGCATGCCGACCACGCGCTCGGGCCGTTCACAGACCGCAGCTAAGCGCGTGAGCGACAGCGACGAAGTGTTGGAGGCAAGTATGGCGTCGCTGCTTAAATGGCTCAAATCGCGAAACAGCTTCTCTTTGAGGCCAGGCTGCTCGGGCGCTGCCTCAAGGATAATATCGCAGTCTGCCAGCGCCTCTAACGCGGTAGAGGTGTTAAGGCGCTCAAGAGCGGCGTTTTTATCCGCTTCACTCATTTTCTCCTTGGCGACCAGCTTGCTAAGGCCTTTGTCGATTTTGTCCTGAGCGCGAGAAAGCTGCTCATCGGCGACATCGTAAAGCCTCGCCGTAAAGCCACTCGCGACCACGACCTGGGCAATGCCCTGCCCCATGGTGCCGGCGCCCACAACGCCAATAATCGTTTCGCTCATTATTGCTCCCTATGACTGGTTGCGCGCTTCTTCACGCAATACAAACTTTTGGATTTTACCTGTGGAGGTTTTCGGTAACTCACTGAACACGATGGTCTTAGGCACTTTGTAGCCCGCTAGTTTCTCGCGACAGTGGGCAATAATGTCCTCTTCGGTAACCTCACCATATCCCACTTTCAATTTGATGAACGCGCACGGCGTCTCGCCCCATTTTTCATCGGGCTTGGCGACCACGGCGGCCTCTTCCACGGACGGGTGCGAGTAGATGGCATCTTCTACTTCGATGGTGGAAATGTTTTCACCGCCGGAAATAATGATGTCTTTAGAGCGATCTTTGATTTCGATATAGCCATCTTTGTGCCATACGGCCAAGTCGCCGGTGTGGTACCAACCGCCCTCCAGCGACTGCTCCGTAGCGGCCGGGTTTTTCAGGTACCCTTTCATCACGTTATTGCCGCGCATCAGGATTTCGCCGATGGTTTTGCCGTCCTTAGGTACTGGTTCTAACGTGTTGGGATCGGCGACGCACAACGCTTCAAGCATATGGTAGCGAACGCCCTGGCGAGCTTTGAGCTTGGCGCGCTCATCAATAGGCAACTCGTCCCACGCTTCATGCCAGGCGCAAACGGTCACCGGGCCATACACTTCGGTCAGGCCGTAGACATGAGTCACTTCGATGCCGAGTTTTTCCACCCCCGAGATCACCGAGGCGGGTGGGGCGGCACCGGCAGTGGTCACTTTTACCACGTGATCGAAATCACGCTTATCTTCGTCAGGCAGGTTAACCAAGCCATTGAGGATAATCGGCGCGCCGCTGAAGTGCGTGACCGCCTCGTCGGCAATCAGCTGCATGATTTTCTTGGGGTCGACCTTGCGCAGGCAAACACTTACCCCGGCATTGGCGGCGATGGTCCACGGAAAACACCAGCCATTACAGTGGAACATCGGCAGCGTCCAAAGATATACGGGGTGGTGCGGCATCGCCCACTCAAGAATATTGCTCACCGCGTTCAAGTAAGCACCACGGTGATGATAAACCACGCCCTTGGGCTTTCCGGTCGTCCCTGACGTGTAGTTGAGCGAAATCGCCTGCCATTCGTCCTCAGGCAACTGGTAGGGATGGTCGGCATCGCCCTCAGCGAGAAGCGCCTCGTACTCCACCTCACCAACACCTTGAGTCTCGCCGACAAACTCTATATCGGCGACATCAATCAGTAGCGGCTTGGTATTCAGTTTGGCAACAGCTTCCTGAATGACATCGGCAAATTCTGGATCGACCAGCACGGCTTTGGCTTCACCGTGATCTAGCATATAACTGATCGCGTCAGCGTCGAGTCGAATGTTCAATGTATTAAGCACGCAGCCCGCCAGCGGCACGCCAAAATGCGCTTCAAACATCGCTGGCACGTTGGGCAGCATCACGGCTACCGTATCGCCCGTGTTAAGCCCGCGTTTTTGCAGTGCCGAGGCTAGCTGCCGACAGCGCGTCCAGGTCTCGAACCAAGTGCGACGCGTACTGCCGTGAATCACCGCCGGGTAATCTGGGTACACCGATGCTGAGCGCTCGATAAACGTCAGTGGCGACAGCGGTACGTGATTGGCCTGCGTTTTGGGCAGATCCTGTTCGAAGATTGACGTCATTATGACCTCATTTGTCGTTTTTCTGAGAACCGTATCCGTGAGCCGAACCGTGTTAAGAACTAACGGTAAAATCGCTTAAACACTGCATGCCGGCATCAATCACAGCGCGCTGAGCGCGTCCGACTGGCAGCCACTGCTTGAGGACGTAATCGGCACTGACAAGCTTTTGAGTATAAAAAGGGTCGCTCGCGCCGTTGTCGATGGCCGCCTGCGCTTTTAGCGCGGCTTCGCCCATTTGCCAGGCACAGAGTACATGCCCAGTTAGGTTCAAAAACGGCGTGGCGTAGGCCTGTACGGCGTCTTGTCCAACCTCTTTACCTTGCCCCAGCACCACCGCCATCGCGGCACGCAAATCGTCGCTGCCGACGGCAAGCGCTTCCCCCAGACCGGCAAAACGCGGATGGGCTTTAAGCTTATCGGCCGTGGCATTAACGTCGTCGATGAGTGCTGTCATGGCGTCGCCGCCGTCGCGCTGTAGCTTGCGACCGGCAAGATCCAGCGCTTGAATCCCGTTGGTGCCTTCGTAGATCGGGGCGATACGGGCATCGCGCAATAGCTGCGCGGCACCGCCCTCTTCTATGTAACCCATCCCCCCGTGAACCTGAATCCCCAGTGAGGCAATCTCGACAGCCTGATCGGTGGAAAAGCTTTTGATGACGGGAATCAACAGATCGACTCGTGCCTGCGCCTGATCGCGCACATCGTCTGATCCGCCGTGGCGGGCGGTATCCATCTCAGCCGCGCACGTTAGCGCTAACGCACGCAGCGAGTCGGTACGCGCGCGCATGGAAAGCAGCATCCGACGCACATCCAAGTGGTCGCTAATCGTGCAATCGGCTTTCCCCGAGCGTGGGCTGCGGCCCTGGGTGCGATCTAACGCATAAGCGAACGCATGCTGGCAAGCGCGCTCAGCCACGCCGATGCCCTGCACGCCCACCTTGTGGCGGGCTTCGTTCATCATGGTGAACATGTGGTTGAGCCCGCGCCCTTCTTCGCCGACAAGATAGCCGATCGCGCCGTCATTCTCGCCGAAGCTCAAGGTGCAGGTGGGAGAGGCGTGGATGCCCAGCTTGTGCTCAATGGAGGCGCACGTCACATCGTTACGCTCCCCCAAGGAACCATCATCGTTGACCAAGAATTTAGGCACCAAAAACAGCGAGATACCGCGATTGCCTTCCGGCGCATCGGGTTTACGTGCCAACACGAGGTGAATAATGTTTTCAGCGGCGTCGTGCTCGCCCCAGGTGATATACACTTTCTGTCCGCTAATGCGGTAGTGGTCGCCTTCGGGGGTCGCTTTAGTGCGTACTTTAGATAGGTCCGAACCCGCTTGGGATTCAGTGAGATTCATGGTACCCGTCCAAGTGCCTTCGACCAGCTTGGGCAAATAGCGGTCTTTCTGTGCCTCGCTGCCGTGGTGGGCCAGCGCCTCGATGGCACCCGCGGTCAACATCGGGCAAAGGCCCAGTGCCATGTTGGCGCCGTGGAGCATCTCTTGCACCGAACTTGCCACGACTTCCGGCAGGTTTTGCCCTCCAAGCTCCTCAGAAACACCAATGCCATTCCAACCGCCTTCGGCGTAGGCTTGGTAGGCCTCGGCAAAGCCAGTCGCCGTCGTAATGCTGCCGTCGCTATTGCGCGTCGTGCCCTTTTTGTCGCCCACATCGTTGAGCGGCGCCCAAACATCGTTGGCCAGTTTAGCGGCTTCTTCCAGTACGGCTTCGATCAAATCAGGTGACGCGTCTTCAAAGACCGGAAGTTTAAGCGAGCGGTGTTCTAGCTGCTCTTCTAACACAAAGCGCAGATCGCGCACGGGGGCGGCGTAGTAGTTCATGCAAGGCCTCTATTGGGGGAATGGTGATGGAAATCATTGTGAAATTAGGGAATTATCTACTCATGATAGTAGTTTCCCTATATTTCGCACACCATTCACCTAACGTCTAACCCTGGCGTCGCCGCCGGCTTACCTCTTGGGTTAGCGCAGAGGCTTACACTTTCTTCTTGTCATCCTCGAAATACGCGATATGACTCTCATCTTCTGCTGGCGGGCCGACTATCGGCTCGGCCGCCGACACATCAGGCACAGCATCAGAAAGATCTTCTAAGTACTCATGCTCGAGCGCCCCCTGCACCAGCGCCTCAGTTACCACAAGCTCGGCACCGGCCGCCGACATCGGTGTTGTCGCGGTAAAGGGCGCCACCGGGATCGGCGCCGGGCGCACGCCGCGCCGCCAAGCGAAAAACAGCAAAAAGAGCAGGCTCAAGCCGCCGAATGCCCAGAAAAGCCCATCGTCACCGACCGCTGTCATTACCGGTGAAATCATCAGCGGGCTTATCGTCGAGCCAATGGCATTAATCAGCAGAAGTCCCTGGCTCATACGTACCAGCGCCCCGGCGGGAGCGCGGTCAGCGGCGTGGCTCACCGCCACCGGGTAAAGGGCAAACACCCCACCGCCAAGCAGAAACAGCAAGACAGCCAAAAGCGCCGTGGAAAGCGGCAACCACAACATGGCAGCAGAAATCAGCACGCAGAACGCACTAATGGCGATCAATACCATCTGGCGGTCGTGGCGGTCTGACCAGCGACCAATCGGATACTGGAGCAACATGGCACCGAGAATCACCACGGCCATCATCTGCCCCACCTGCGCCACGCTCATGCCGATACGTTGCAGGTAGAGCGGCAACAAACTATACGCGGCGGCCACCACCATCCCCGAGCCAAGGCTGCCCACCACGCCAGTAGGCGTCAGCATAATCAGGCGGTGCGGCGGCAGCGGCTCGGCATGCTCGATCAGCGGTGACACACGTGGAATCATTGCCATCGGCAGCACCGATAGCGAGGCCAGCATACCGATCACCATAAAAGGCGCTGTTTCGCCCATGTCATTGACCACGCCAAGTAGCAGCTGTCCGACCACGCCAGCGGCGTAAAGCGAGATCATGTAAAGCGCGAGAAGCCGGCCACGCGATTTAGGCTCACCCGATGTCAACAGCCAGCTTTCGATGACGAGATACACCCCGACAGTCGCCCAACCGCCGATCAAGCGCAGTGTAAACCAGGCCCATGGGTCGCTGACGAGCCCTTGCATCAGCACGGTCACGGCTACCAAGGAGGCAAAACTGCCATAGGCGCGAATGTGACCGATGCGCAGCAGCAGACGGTCGTTGAACATGGCGCCCAACGCCAGACCAATGAAATAGGCCGACGAGACGATACCGATCATCGTCGCCGACTCCCCCGCCGAATCCAAGCGCACGGTGATCAGCGTGGACAGAAAGCCATTGCCTATCCCGAGAATAAACAGCCCCAGCAAGGGAGCCAGCGCTATGGCGAGCATTTGGCGAGACATCGCGACCTCATTTCAACACATGGACAGGCGCTTCCGAGCGGAAGCGGCGCGCAATTATTGCCACCACTGTGGGAAAGTCAATGCTTTTGCATGATTACCGCGTCAGTGCCGGGAAACTCCACCGAAAACCCAGACGCTCGCGCCCACCAATGAAACGTCGACTCACTGAAAAACGCCACGTGGGTCGGGTCTTGACTATAGTGCCAGCGAGCAAAAGCTGCGCGGTCTTTCACCCGTTTGGTCATCAGGCCAAGATAACCGCCAGCGCGTAAGCAAAAAGCTAGTCGCGCCATTACCTCACCGGGAGCGGACAAATGCTCCACCACCTCAGTAGCGGTAATAAAATCGTAGCGGCTTTCTAACACCGACGCTTCAGGGGCATAGAAAGGGTCATAAATCGCCATCGGATGGCCCGCTTCTTCGAACATTACCGAAAGCGTAGGCCCTGGACCCGAGCCGAAATCCAACCCTTCAGCGCCAGGAGCCAGCTTTTCGCTAAGCGGTGTGAACAAGCGGCTCAAAAAACGTCGATACCCCGCATCAAAGGGAGAGTTTTGGTGACGATCATATTCCGCCTTCTCCTCAGCGGCGGATAAATGCCACGGCTTGGGCACAAAAATCAGCGTACACGTGGCACACTGATGATATTCACGGTGCTGATCGCGGTGATAAAGCTCGCTTCTTGAGTCAAGGCATAGCGGACAGCGCCACATCATCGTATTCTCTCGGCAAATCTCATACGTTAAGGATTGTGGCATGCTCTCAGGTCTGGATCATCTTGTCGTTACTGTGACCGATATGGCGCGCGCGGTGGACTTTTATTCGCGTGTGTTAGGGCTTGATGTGCGCTACCGCGATACCCAGCGGGTCGACTTGATGCTCGGTGACACCGCACTGCGGCTGCATCAAACCGATACCGATATTGCCCCCGTTTCCGCCACGCCCACCCCTGGCAGTTTAGATTTATGCCTGCGCTGCCAGCTGCCACTGTCCGAGTTCAAGCAACACCTTGACGCGCTAGGCGTCGAGATTGAACTTGGCCCGGTCGCGCGCCAAGGCGCCAATGGCCCGATTGAGTCGATTTACCTACGCGACCCGGATGGCAACCTGCTGGAAGTTTGCCGCCCGGCCCGCTAATGCCTCTCTGTTCTAATGCTAAGTGCCGCACAGCGCGTTATCATAGCGCGCTATACGACATCGATCAGAACGTTACTAGGGACGACAACGTATGCGCGAAGGTGAAGAGAATGAAACGCCCAATGAGGGCAACATTATCAACGAATCGGGCAAAGGGCCGGACACCACCATGGCCATGGTGGTCTATGCGCTTTACCTTGCCAGCTTTGTGGTGGGTTTTACCTCGCTCATTGGGGTGGTTATCGCCTACGTTTACCGCGGTAAAGGCCCCCACTGGCTAGACGAGCATTTCCGCTACCAAATCCGTACGTTCTGGATTGGCCTTCTCTACGCCACGCTCTTTTCACTGCTCACCTTTGTGTTGATCGGCTTCCCGCTATTAGTCGCCCTAGCAGTGTGGCTGATTATACGCTGCGTTAAAGGCTTCAAGGGCCTGCAGGAGAAGCGCGCACCGAGCAATGTGGATACCTGGCTTATCTGATCTATGGCTTTATCTCGCGACGCTCCCAACAACACCCCTCCGCTATTCTCCCGCGCTGGCGCAATCGCTTGGCTATGGCGGCGGCTTTCCCGCTGGCCACTACCCCGGCTGTGGTGGCTGGCGAGTCGGCTGGGGCCGCTGGTGCACCGCTTCAGCCAACGCGAGCGCTCGGTGACGGAAATTAACCTCAACACCGTTTATCCGGCGCTTAACGCTTTCGAGCGTCAACACCTCGCTCGCGAGAGCTTACGGCACTCCACTGCTACCATGCTGGAGTTGGGGCACGCTTGGATGGCACCGCCTGAGCGCGTTGACGCCAGCATTATCCGCGTTCACGGCCGCGACAAACTCGATGGTGCCCGCGCCGAGGGCCGTGGCGTGATTGTGCTCGCGCCCCACTTTGGCAACTGGGAAGTGCTCAACTTCTGGCTATCGAACCATTTTCCGTTTACAGCGATGTACGAGCCGCCCAAAATTGCTGCTCTTGATCCGGTGATTCGGCAAGGCCGCGAGCGTATGGGGGCGACGTTAGTGCCGACCAACTCTCGCGGCGTAGCGGCTCTGCTAAAAGCGCTCAAACGCTCTGAGGCGATTGGGATTTTGCCCGATCAAGAACCGAACTGGGGAAGCGGTGTGTTTGCACCGTTTTTCCATCGCGACGCCTACACCGGCACCCTCCTACCCAAACTGGTCGCCCGTACCCAAGCGCGCGTCGTAACGGGCGTCGCCAAGCGCGTGCCGGGCCAAGGCTTTGAGATTCACTTTCTCGATGCCGACGAGCGGGTATATAGCGATGAGGATGCGATATCTGCCACTGGCGTTAACGCCTGCGTAGAAGCGGCGATTGGCCTTGACCCAGCGCAGTATCAGTGGGAGTACAAGCGCTACCGTAAAGTGGTGGAAGAGCAGCAAAAGTTACCCAATCATCGCGATTTTCGCCTTTATTAAGGCGCATTTTCCATCTTACGCTTCATAGACGAGTTCACTATGTCAAATACCGATATGTCAGATAGCGATGTACCGCGCGATAAAACCCGCATGCCGCAGATTCTTTATGCACTTTATCTAGCGGGGCTGGTCACGGCCAACTTGACCACCCTAATCGGCGTTGTTTTTGCCTACGTTTACCGCAAAGATGCCGCCCCCTGGCTTAAAGAGCACTATCGCTATCTGATCCGCACCTTTTGGATCGGGCTGCTTTACTTCTGCATTGTGTTCACTTTGAGCGTACTGACGATGGTGGGCTCACTGCTCGGACTACTGCTGGCAGTTTGGCTGGGTGTGCGCTGCGTGACTGGCTGGCTTGCCCTACGCAAAGGCGAGCCACCCGCTCGCCCTGGCAGCTGGCTGTGGTAATGCCGCACTAAGGGGCTTCGTCATGGCGGGAGTAAACATCATCCAAGCGTTCGATGTCGTCTTCGCCCAAGTAAGCCCCGGATTGCACCTCGATCAATACCAGCGGACGTTCGCCTGGATTTTCCAAACGGTGAACAGCACCAATAGGAATGTACGTCGACTGATTTTCACTGACCCAAAACGTCTGATCACTAAGCGTCACCAAGGCCGTGCCACTGACCACCACCCAATGTTCAGCGCGGTATTGATGACGCTGCAAAGACAACTTGCCGCCGGGTTTCACGCTAATATGCTTTACTTGGTAGCGCGCACCCCGCTCCATCGTTTGAAAGCTGCCCCACGGACGGTGTACACGCGCGGACTTTTGCGCTTCGGGCCGCCCGGCTTGGTCAAGCGACGCCACTAAGGCTTTAACCTCTTGGGCACGCGCTCTATGCGCCACCAACACAGCGTCGTTGGCCTCCACCACCACCATGTCTTCCACGCCTAACGTAACGACCAAACGCTGATCGGCCACCACCAGAGAGCGACGCGTATCGCATAGCCACGCATCGCCTTTTTTCACATTCCCTGCCGCGTCCTGCGGGCTTGCGGCCCATAGCGCATCGAAGCTACCGATATCGCACCAGCCCACATTTAGCGGCACCACCGCCGTGCGGCAGGAGCGCTCCATCACGGCAACGTCGATAGACTCAGCGGCAATGGCATCGAATGCAGCCTCGCCCAAACGCAGAAAATCCAGGTCACGATGCGCACTTGCCACTGCCGCTTCGCAGGCAGACACCATTTGCGGCTCGTGGGTGGTAAGCTCATCGAGGTAAGCCGAGGCTTTGAACAAAAACATACCGCTATTCCACAGCGTATTGCCTTGCGCGATGAGTTCGGTGGCAAGACTTGCATCGGGCTTTTCGATAAAGCGATCGACGCGATACCCCGCTGCTAACGACTCACCGCCATCCAGTTTGTCACAAACAATATAGCCGTAGCCTGTTTCCGGGTGGGTGGGCACAACGCCAAAGGTCACCAAATAACCGGCGTTGGCAAGCGTTTCGGCATTCGCCACGCTTTGTTGAAACGCTGCCACATCGTTAATGACATGGTCGGCGGGCAAGACCAACAGCAACGGGTCCTCGCCATTTTGTTGTGCCAATAGCGCCGCGCAGGCAATCGCTGGCGCGGTGTTGCGCCCTTCCGGTTCAAGTACCAGCGTCACGTCATGCTCGCGCACCTGCTCGGCCAGCAAAAAGCGCTGCGTGTGGTTGCCAATGATCATCGGCTGCGCCGCGCTTAACCCCTCAAGCCGTTGCAGCGTCTGTTGTAACAAGCTGTCGCTTCCCAGTAAGGATAAGAACTGTTTGGGCATCTGCTCGCGCGAAAGCGGCCACAGGCGAGTCCCGCTGCCGCCGCTTAGAATGACAGGCTGTATCATGGTGAGTTTTCTCGCGTTTGGGCGCCAAAATCGGCGTGCAGCCAGCGGCGAAGTTGTTGCATGCTGGCCATGTTTTGTTGTGCATCCAACGGCGGCTGAGTGCCCGGCACGAACCCACGGGCGGTGAAGGGGGCTAAAAGCGTGGGGTCGGCGCTGATGACATGCACTGGCACGGCAGCGCTGGCATTTTCGCCGGTGATTAAAGGCGCGGCCTGATGATCGCCCATGATGATCAGCAGCGTTTGTTCATCGGCCACGCGCTCGGCGAAGCGCCCGGCCACCTTAACCGCATAGTCGACCGACCAGGCGTAATGATCGCGGATACGCTCCAGGTCTTGCCATAGCTCATCGGGCGAATCGCCCGCGTTTTCCCACGGCGCAAACACGGAGCCGTCGCCAATCAGCGACCAGTCATCGAGGACGGGGAGGATTGGCGTCCAAGGGGCATGGCTTGAAATCAACGCAATCTGCGCAAATAGCGGGCCATCATCCAGCAAATGGCGCGCGGTATAATCAAGCGTGTATTGATCCGGCATCGTGACCCAATGCAAAGGCGGCCCAGCGTAGGGAAGATCCTCCGCCGCGTAGATTTCATCAAAGCCATAGGCGGCACCCTCCGGCCACGCGCGGGTAATGGCGGGCATAACGCTAAACGTGCGGTGCCCGGTGGCGTTGAAGTCATCCACCAAGGTGCCGTGATCACTCTCCAGCAGCAGGCGGTACCACATCTGATTTTCTACCTGCCGCCCGCTAAGCGCCGTTGCATGAGCAAGCCACGACTGGCCGCCACGAATGGGAGAAGAGAAAAGTCCCGACACTACATGGATACCCCGCGCTTCAAGCCGCGTCTGCATCTCGGCCAGTGTAGGGCGTAGAACATCGCGATAGCGCGAGTCCTCAATTGCCGCCACACCGTAAGACTCGACAAAGGCAAGCAGCACATTGCGCCCCGCAAGCCCCGGGAGCGGCTTAACCGGTAGCGGCGATTGCGCCAGCGTCTGGGTGAAATCCTGACGCGCGGCATGCGTCTGCGTCACCTGCTCCCACTGAAACATCGTGGTGTTAATCATCGGCACCCTCGCAAACGGCACAAGGCGCTGCCCATTGAGCTCAAGCGTCATTAGTAAGACACTAAGCCCCGCACACCCAAGCGCCACTTTGCCTTGGGGGTCGCGCAGCGAACAAGGGCGCGACGGCAAAAGCAGCCGCCCAGCCACCACCCACACCCCGACAAGCAGTGCAATCGCCACGCCCATGAGGCCGAACGCAGCCAGTTGGCCTACATTACCTTCAAGCAGGTGAAAAACTGAGCGCACCAGTGGCAGGTCGAGATAGAGGTTGAACGACCGACCAAAGGCCGCGTAGGTCGCACCGTCACCGACGTTAGCCACACTTACCAATACAAGCCACAAGAGCCAAAGGCCGACAAGCCAGCGGCGCCAAACACCTCGTGGCAACAACAGCAAAAGCGGCACAAAAAGCCAAGGCTCCCAGGCAATCAGCCGGTCTCCGATGTCGTTAAACCGCCACCAAAGCGGCGCTACCAGCAGCACGTTAAGCGCCGCTGCGGTTATGACGATTCGCAACATAGTGTTTTTAACGCTGATGAAACGCAAGCGGGCATGAAAAAGCTCCTATTGGGCACTAAAAACAGCACTGGAACATACGTCTATCGTGTACTGTAATAAACATGCGTACAAGTATTGTTTAATTTACTATTTTTTCACTTCAAGGAGCGCGACGTGCTGAAACGCTTACTGACGTTAGGATGGCTGATATTCAGCACCACCGCGATGGCCGAGCCCAGTGACGCCGAATTAAGCCAATGGCAAGATACGCTGCGGCAGCGCGCTCAAGCGATGGCTGAAGCGCCCTACTCCCCACCCAGCCATGCGCTTCCCCAGGCGCTGCAATCAATCGACTACGACACCTACCGGCAAATTCGTTTTGACCCAGCGCGCAGCTATTGGGGCGACGACAACCGCTTCTCTTTGCAGCTGTTTCATAGCGGCTTTCTGTTTCCGCACCCCGTCAGGCTGAATCTCGTCGAGGGTGAAAAGGCCACATCGCTTACCTACAATCCTGACGATTTCCTCTACCAAGGTAAGGCGGCAGAACTTGAGACGTCCGACCTACAAGGTGCAGGGCACGCAGGCTTTCGCTTGCATTATCCACTCAACACGCCTGACTATCGCGACGAATTCGCGGTATTTCTCGGCGCCAGTTATTTTCGCCTGATAGGGCGCGATCAGGTATATGGCCTTTCCACCCGTGGGGTAGCCATCGATACCGCCTTAGCCGGCGGCGAGGAGTTCCCGGCGTTTCGCGAATTCTGGCTATTCACGCCTGACGCCGACGACACCGCCGTGCACGTAATGGCGCTGTTAAATAGCCCCTCGCTTAGCGGCGTATACCACTTTCGCCTCGAACCGGGGCATCAAACCCAGGTTGACGTAGACGCCACGCTTTATGCGCGCGATGACGTAACGAAACTTGGCATCGCGCCACTGACCAGCATGTTTGCCTACGGTGATATTAGCCATAACCGCCCCGACGATGTGCGCCCCCGGGTGCACGATTCCGACGGTCTCTTGGTAGAAACCGGCCGAGGCGAATGGATCTGGCGACCGCTAAATAATCCGCGCCGCGTTCGTGTATCGGCGCTTTTGGATGCCGACCCACAAGGGTTCGGGCTCATACAGCGCGAGCGCGCGTTTGCCCGCTACCTGGACGCAGAGGCGCATTACCACCGTCGCCCCAGCCAATGGGTTACGCCGCAAGGCAATTGGGGCGACGGGCATGTAGAGCTTGTCGAGCTGCCCTCTCCGGATGAAACCCACGACAATATCGTTGCATACTGGGTCAATGAGACGCCGCTGCGAGCAGGTGAATCCTTAACCCTTCGCTACCAAATCCAAACACGTCACCGAGCACCAACTGACTCTTTGCTTGCCCAGGTGATTCGCACCCGCCAAGGCAACGCGGCGGTGCCGGGCGAAGCCGATTCCCAAAGTGCGGGTCAACGCCAATGGGTGGTCGATTTTGCCGGGGGGGAATTAGCACGGTTATCCGCCGATCAACCGGTAAAGCTACGTCTTGATGTGCCCGACAATGCGGTAACGCTGCCCCAGGTGAAAGCTTTGCCCGATAACACCTGGCGTGCCACCTTTCGCGTGAAAGCCACGGCATCACCGGTGGATGTGCGCCTGGCACTTACGCTGCACGGGGAGACGATTAGCGAAACCTGGAGCTACGTGATTGACCCACTCCCCAAGCGTGGAGACGAGGATGCCTAACGCGCCGGTTACCCCTTTTATACCGTGGTTGCGCCTACGCCGCTGGGGGCTTGTTGTGTTGGTGCTAGCAACCAGCATCGCAGGATGCACGGCGATGCTGCGCGTCACCGGTGGGTTGCCTTGGGTCTTGCAAGCCGTGTTGTTCACCTTATTTGCCCTGACCTTCACCTGGATTTCGCTCGCCTTTTGGAGTGCGCTGTGCGGTTTC
>JBNJFC010000034.1:0-16231 GCA_051746485.1 Pseudomonadota bacterium | reverse complement strand
ATGACAACATCCGCAGCATTGATATCCATGGGCGATGGGGTGGTGAAGAGTTCATGGTGATACTACCCCAGACCGGCCTTGAGACAGCGAGGGACGTCGCCGAGAAATTACTCAGCGCTATCGCCACGCATCATTTTGACCAGGTCGGCACCGTGACCGCCAGCTTCGGCGTGACGGAATTTATCCCTCATGATGATTCCAAGCTGATGGCTCAACGGGCCGATGATGCGCTCTACCGGGCAAAATCTTTAGGCAGGAACCATGCAGAAGTGTAGGTGGCATATGACGAGTAGGAAATTGCGTCACCTGCCCCGAGCTATCACATCATCGGTTACGATTCGAACTACAGCAGTGACGTTGTTCTAAAGCGTCCGCCCATACAGCAAGCAGCCCGGCAAAAATGCCGGGCTGCTTGAGGATTTTGTTGAGAATAGCGGAACCTACTGCAGGCGCAGCGCTACGAAAAGCGAGCGCCCATCGCGATAGATCCGCAGCGGAATAGCGCGATCAGTCGGCAGTTGCTCAACGACATCTACCAGCTCTTGGGCGGAAGAAACACTTTTCTGATCGATACTGACCAAAATATCCCCGGGGCGAATACCCGCCTGCGCCGCAACGCTCTGCGGCTCAACGTTGGTCACCTCAACCCCGCCTTGGATATTGAGCTGTTCACGTATAGCGTCGTCAACTTCCCGTACCGCGACACCCAGACGCACTTGGCTATTGTCGGGCTGGTTAGTGCTGGCCTGCTCACTGTTAGGCCAGTGTCCCAGCTCGACCTGCTCACTGATCTCGCGACCGTCACGTAGCACACGCAGATCCACTTCATTACCCGGAGCCACACGGCCAATCAGACGCGGCAACGTGCTTGAACGCTCGACGTCTTCGCCATTAACCTCAAGAATCACATCACCGGCTTCTAGGCCGCCACGCGCTGCAGGGCCTTCAGGATCAAGGTCAGCGATCAGCGCGCCAGCCGGGGTTTCCATACCAAACGATTCCGCCAAGTCACGCGAGACTGGCTGAATCATTACACCTAGCCAGCCACGGTTAACACTTCCGTCATCGCGCAACTGATCGGCCACATCCATCGCCACGTTAATAGGAATCGCGAAGGATAGCCCCATGAAGCCGCCACTACGGGTGAAAATTTGCGAATTAATCCCAACAACCTCGCCATCCAAATTGAACAGCGGCCCACCGGAGTTACCCGGGTTGATCGCCACATCCGTTTGAATAAAGGGGACATAAGCATCCCGTGGCAAAGTACGGTTAATCGCACTCACAATCCCCGCAGTAACGGAGTGGTCAAAACCAAACGGTGAGCCAATCGCAGCCACCCACTCGCCGACGTTCAATCCATCCGAATCACCGAGGTTAAGCGCAGGAAGGCCACTGGCATCGACTTTTAACAGCGCGATGTCGGTTTGCGGATCACTGCCGACAATCTCAGCCTCTAATTCACGGCGATCATTAAAGCGCACTAATATCTCGTCGGCATCTTCGACAACATGCGCATTGGTCAATACATAGCCGTCTTCACTGATCACAAACCCGGAACCCAACGATTGCCGTTCTTCGCTCCGGCCTTGCCCTGGACCTTGACCACCACCAGGCGGAACCGGGAAGCGGTCACCAAAGAAGTGACGAAAAATCTCAGGGATGTCTTCTTCACCAAAGCCGTGGAAAGAGGAGCTACCTCGGCTAGGTACCGTTCGGCTAGTGGAAATATTCACCACGCCAGGCGCGGCATCTTCAACAAGTGTCGTAAAATCAGGCAACTGCTGCGCTTGGGCATGGCTACTGAAGACCAATACTGCCACCAAGCAGAGCCAAAACGTCGAGGGGAAAATCAGGCGCTTCATGTAAGAGCTCCTAAAATGAGATAAGGCCAAAGCCGGCCGTGGATGAGACAACGAAGACTCAGTACCCAAGGGTCACCGGTGCAGAGAGTCATGAGTATAAAGAGACAGAATTAATTGACCAGATGAGGTCGGAAGCGTTCCGCATCACGTCGATTCTTAAATTTAAGGGCGACGGTGGCGGCGATCAAGGTAGCAAAAAAAAGCGCAGGTGCACTCCACCGTGAGGCCATTTCTGCCGCCGATAGTAGCCCCACGCATGTCATCGCCGCCAATAAGGGAAGCGCATAAACCCAAAGCGCCAAATGCATTAATGAGCGGCGCGGCATGCGAATACGCACGCGACTTCCAAGCGGAAAAAGCACGTCTAGTGCGCGTTGTTTCTGGCCTTCTAGGTTATGGCCAACGGGCACATCCACTTGCCAATGCTGGGAGCGCTTTAAGAGCCCCGCCCCACAACCGCCACCTTTTTGACAACGCTCGCAACCATCATCGGCTTGCACTTCTACACGCAAACCCGTTGGGCTATACCCCACCACCGTGGCATCACGATACAAATCCGATATGTTTGAAGCACAGGATGCTAGCGCCATGACGTTTACTCTGAGGGTTGATCAACGGGCTCAACAGCGCGGGCAACGCGACGCAAGACCCGAGGTGGTACCTCACCAATCGCCACCACCTGTCGATCAACATTTGAGCTTTGGCTGCGCTCCACCACCACTGCGGAAACACCTAGTTTATGGACACCAGGCGATAGGGATGACGCAGACAAAGGCTCAACAAATACGCTGATGGCGGCTAACCCATCGCTATAAAGCTTCTGGGCACGCCCATTGACCATTTCCCGCGATACACCTGGTTGGAGTTGAAAGCCTTCGGGCAGCCAATTCACTTGCCAATCAACGCTTGGTTGATTGCCTGGGCGACCGATTTCCACATCGCCACTAAACCGCTCTGGGTCTTGCAGTTGGGTTACTTGAAATGTTTCTAAAATATCGCCGTCGGTATCGCGTACTACATGCTTCAGCACAAGGCCACTGGCAGCATCCAACCACCACTGATGTGAATAGCGGTCTGTATCGCGCGGTTCAAAAGTGATTTTTACCGCTTCACGCCCGGCGACTCGTTTATCATCTTCAAGTGAGATGGCGTAGATACGGCTGAGGTGTGTTGCCCACTGGGCCGGGACGGAAGTCTCAACATCCGGCGCGTTTGTCCACCCCCAGTGGCCAACGCGGGCATGGCGTTCAATGCTCATGGAGGGACCATCCAAGTATTGAACTACCTGCTGGCGGACCCCGTCCTGAATGCGATGTGAAAGGGCTAGTGTTCGCACCTCATTTGCGTCAATCGCAACGGCGCGTGCTTGGTAACTGTAACAGTGGCTAGCCCACAAACTCCTGCTCAGCCAGTGTTGAACACTGGTCGGCGTTTGTTCTTCCAGCGCTTCGCAGCTCAGCGTCTTTGCATTGGGCGCCAGCTCGGATGCTGATAGGGGAGACGCCATCAACATCAAAGCGTGAAGCGTAAAGGTCAAAGTGATGGCGCGAACGTTACGAGTCATCGGCTGTGGCATTATCTACGTACTGAGTATCCATCAACGGCATACATCACCATTACGTGCATGTTATTTACGTTCGCTACTGCCCAAGCGATTCAGTTGACATGGCCGAACGCATTAGCGGCAGCCAGCTATCGCTGTTGCCATACGCCGCGCCATGAGCATGCTGCTCAAGATACGAGCGCAATAAGCGTGTTTGCTCAAGATCAAGTCCCGCATTTTGCACACTGTTTGTCGCATTAGGCGGTAACTGAGCGGCAGAGAAGCCACCCTCGCTAACATTCATAAGTCCACTATTGGCCGACTGACCATTGAGCCGGAAAGGGGTAGGCTCAAACACCGGGATGTCGTTGTTTGCGCCCCCAACACGAGAAGGCTCTGAAGTCGCCAAACTCACAGGCTGCACCTGTTGAGTAGCGCTAGCCGGCGACGATGGTGCATTTGCCACACTGGCAGAGCGATCAACGGATGAACCGTTATTGCCATCATCAAAGCCATTATTAAAGTATTGCACGCCGGTGATCACCATCAGCGACACAGCGGCGGCAACGCCAGCACCACGCGCGAAAGATATCGTGGGCACTTTTTCTTTAGGCTCTACGCTCGCTTTAGCCTCTAACGGGGTATCCGCCAGCGGAACAGGCTCGTCTTGCAAACGGGCCATGACCCCAGCGGAGAGGTCGATGCTGACATCAACACCCTGCTCGCGTTGCATCAGACTTCTCGCTAGATGGTAACGCCGCCAAGTATCGGCTGCGTCGACATCATCAGGAAGTGCCTTTAACACTCGGCGTAATTCAAGCTCATCGCTTTCTCCATCCATCATGGCTGAAAGCGATTCCCGCGTGTTTTGACTCATACTTCACACCCTCACACTGATTCAGAGAAGCTAGCTCTAAACATTAGTCTCTAACCGCCACATACCCCAGCGGCATTGACTCGTAACGTTGGGTAGACCCGCTTCTCTCCGGCCAAGACCTTATCGTCATCATTTACCTCATGATGTCGAAATGTCGCTACCTTTCAGGCAGTCTGAACGGTATGACGTTTTATTTATCAGACAGTTCAACACGAACCCAAAACCCGGCTAAAAAATGCGTCATTCTTCACGACTATTGCGTGCCGTACTCACTAACGGACGAATATGCTCATCAACAGCCTCCCTTGCGCGAAAAATACGTGAGCGCACGGTACCCACAGGGCACTGCATCACTTGCGCAATGTCTTCATACGCAAGACCGTCAAATTCCCGCAGCGTAATTGCCGTGCGCAAATCATCGGGCAACTTTTCAATGGCTTCAAACACGGCCGCCTCAAGTTGATCTCTGGCAATGGCTGCCTCTGGCGACTCACTATCTGCTAGCCGACCGCTTTGATCGATAACCTCCGCATCCGCCACATCCATGTCGCTCCCCGGAGGGCGTCTGCCCCGCGAGACAAGATGATTCTTCGCCGTGTTAATCGCAATCCGATACATCCAGGTATAAAACGCGCTCTCCGAGCGAAAATTCGCCAGGGCACGATAGGCTTTGATGAAAGCCTCTTGCGCAACATCCTGCACTTCAGCGTGGTCGTGCACATAACGACCTATTAAGCCTATGATTTTGTGCTGATACTTCTTGACTAAGAGGTCAAACGCGCGGTTATCACCTTTTTGGGCACGCTCAACAAGCTGCTGATCAGTTTCACGGGTGCCCATTCACACGCCCCTCCGACTCGTCTGACAGAGACCATACCTAGATCGATTTCGTCCCCATTTTGAGTGGGCATTAACAGCAAGCAGCATAGCGTCCCTTGGGTGTTTGGTTAGTCTAGAAACAGTGTTACGCGTTCTGCCCGGGGCATCAAGCGCTTATATCCCTACAAAAATAAAGCAAAAAACTGTGGAAACGACATTTTGCGTGATCCAGTAGTTCCGTAACAATTGATTTTTACTACCTTAGCGAGCGATAGTAGGCGCTACTTTTCGACCACCGCGCAAGCACAGGAAACACGATGTCAGAACAGCAGGTGAATAACCTTAATGTCCTCGCTCAGGATGTTCTTATTACCCCAGACGCGCTAAAAAAAGCCGTCCCCCTTACCGAAACAGCGGAACGCTCGGTGATTGAAGGTCGCCAAACCATCCAAAACATCCTTGATGGTAAAGATCCTCGCCTCTTGGTGGTAGTAGGCCCGTGCTCCATCCATGATGTGGATGCCGCTATGGATTACGCCCGCCACCTGCGTGAACTTGCCGATAACGTCAGCGACAGTCTATATATCGTAATGCGCGTCTATTTTGAAAAGCCACGCACCACGGTTGGGTGGAAAGGCTTAATCAACGACCCGCACTTAAATGGCTCATTTGAGATCGAAGAGGGCTTACACATCGCGCGTAAGCTACTGGTGGATCTCGCCGAACTGGGGTTGCCGCTTGCCACCGAAGCGCTTGATCCGATTTCACCTCAGTACATCCAAGACTGCATCAGCTGGTCTGCGGTTGGCGCGCGCACCACCGAGTCACAGACTCATCGCGAAATGGCCTCAGGGCTTTCTGGCCCGGTCGGATTTAAAAACGGCACCGATGGTAGCCTGGACGTTGCGATTAACGCACTGCAATCCGTTGCCAGCCCGCACAATTTCTTAGGCATTAACCACGAAGGCCAAGTCGCGATCATCCGCACGCGAGGAAATGGCTATGGCCACGTGGTACTGCGTGGCGGCAATGGCAAGCCCAACTACGACAGCGTCAGCGTGGCGCTAGCAGAGCAAGAGCTGAAAAAAGCCGACCTCTCTCCCAACATTATGATCGACTGCTCTCACGCCAATTCCAATAAAGACCCGGCATTGCAGCCGCTGGTCTTGGAAAACGTGACCAACCAGATTCTAGACGGCAACCGCTCTATTATCGGCTTAATGGTCGAGTCCAATATCGGCTGGGGTAACCAGAAAGTCCCGGAAGACATCAGCCAGCTCAAGTACGGTGTTTCCATTACCGACGCCTGTATCGATTGGGATGCTACTGTCGAGGCCTTTACCCGCATGAACGAGAAGTTGGCGGATACATTGTCAAAACGCATCGCCAAATAAATCCTAACAACAAGTCAGCTCTCAGCGATTTCGCGCCGAAACGGCGGCAATGCATCCAGCAGCGCCTTGCCGTAGCGGCGCGTTAACACTCGGCGGTCGAGTATCGTGATGCGGCCGCTGTCGCTTTCCTTGCGAATTAAGCGCCCGCAGGCCTGCACGAGCTTGATGGAAGCATCAGGCACGCTTATCCGCATAAAGGGATTGCCGCCCTGGCTTTCGATCCATTCCGCCAGTGTCGCTCCCACCGGGTCATCCGGTACCGCAAACGGCAGCCGGGTAATCACCACATGAGTAAGATACTCCCCCGGCAGGTCAATGCCTTCGGCAAAGCTTGCCAAACCAAAGATCACGCTCCCCTCGCTACGG
This sequence comes from Pseudomonadota bacterium, assembly GCA_051746485.1. Classification (GTDB taxonomy): domain Bacteria; phylum Pseudomonadota; class Gammaproteobacteria; order Pseudomonadales; family Halomonadaceae; genus Vreelandella. Next base: position 9,367 of record JBNJFC010000034.1, on the reverse strand, counting down.
TCCACCGCCGCCCGGTGTCGCTCCAAAAGCTCACGCTTGGGCAGTGCATCTTGCGCCAGCACGCGCGTTTTCACCGCGTCGGGTAAAGCCTTCTCTACTGCGCGTAGCTGCGCACGGGAAGAAAACAGCACCAAGGCCGCCTCACGATCAGCAAGCGCAATCACAAAATCAATGATCGCTTGCTCATGAGCGTCTCTGTTACTGGGATCTTTTGCCGCTTGAGGCACGCTAAGCACCGCATTCGCATAGTCAAACGGGCTTGGCAATGCCTGGTAACGGTAACGCCCAGCGAGCCCAGCACGCTCTTGCAGGCGCTCAAAACGCCCTAGCGCGGTTAACGTGGCAGATGTAACGACCGCTCCGTGACAGCGCCCCCACAAATGCTTGGCCAGCGTATGCGCTGCCGATACTGGGCTTGCCGAAAACTCCACCTCAGGCTCGCCGCCCACGCGGCTCAAGGTGACCCAGCGCGCGCAAGGCGGCGCATCGCTGGGATCGACAGCACCGACAGCCTCCCAAAGCGCGAAGGCTTCCAGTGCGCGCCCGTGTAACAGCGCCACCAGCGGTAACCAGCTTTCCGCTTGCTCGCGGTCTAACCCCGTTTGTTTATCCGGGTCGAGGCTTTCGCGCAGAATATCGGCAATACTTTCAAGGCTGCGCGATAGTTCAGCAAACATTTTCATTAGCTGCCCTGCTTGCTCACTCAGGGCCTCAGGTGTCTGGCCTTTGGTAAACCGCGTTTGCTTGAACGCCTCCTCATCGCCTAATCCATTGGGCCGCTCAGCGAGCTGATGCCCGAGGGTAAACACCTCCTGAAGCGCCGGTTCTAACGCCTGAAGCATCTCGGGAAGCTTAGTGAGTAGCTGACGGACCGTCGGCTGTATCGCCAACGCTTGGTGCAGCTCGGTCAGGCTGTTTTTCAGTGTTTTAAGCCAACGCAAGCAACCATGAACGGCAAAACGGTGCGCAAAGTGCGAAAGCGCCTTATCTGGCAGGTGATGGCCTTCGTCAAAAACGAAAATACAATCGGCAGGATCGGGTAGGATCGCACCGCCTCCAAGCGCTAGGTCAGCCAGCACCAGGTCGTGGTTTGCCACGATCACATCGGCTTCTTCAAGTTCTCGGCGCGAGCGGAAAAACGCGCAGGCGCCAAAATGGCCGCAGCGCCGCCCCGTACACTGACGGTGATCCACGGTTAAACGACGCCAGGTCGCATCCTCGATTGTGGTTGGCCAGCTATCGCGATCACCTTCCCACTCACCTTGGCCATAAGCTGTGGCCATATCGCTAGCAAGCTGAGAGAAATCGCTGCTGGTAGCGATCAACTCTTGCTCGAAGAGCGACATGGTGGGATTGGGCTCGCTACCTTCCAGCGCTTGGTCCAGACGCGCTACACACACATAGCGTCCGCGCCCTTTCGCTAACGCATAACGAAACGCAATGCCGCTATGCTGCGCCAATGTAGGCAGATCGTGGCCTAGCACTTGCTCTTGCAGGGCAATGGTGGCGGTTGAAACCACCAAACGCTTGCCCTGGGCCTTGGCAATCGGCAAGGCGGCAAGCAAATAGGCCAAGGTTTTTCCCGTACCCGTTCCGGCTTCCAGCACGCAAACGTGGGTGTCGTTCTTTCGTTTGCCCTCGTCATCCATAACGATTCCGCCAAGCGTTCGGGCAATCTCGGCAATCATCAGCCGCTGACCATAGCGTGGCGTCAGATTGAGTCGTTCGACGACTTGGCGGTAGGCGTTTTGGATATCACCTTTTAGCGCATCATCAAGCATGGTGCTTAGAGCAAGCCTTCCGGCGGATGCTCACACGGCAGTTTATCGCCGATATAACGCTCGATTTCCGGCAGCGAGAAGGCATCTTCTTCGCCGACGAAGCTGATCGATACGCCTTTCGCGCCAGCGCGCCCGGTACGGCCAATACGATGAACATAATCTTCCGGATCTTCCGGCAGCGTGTAGTTGATCACATGGCTCACGTCATCGATATGGATACCACGACCGGCAACATCGGTAGCCACCAGCACTTGGATTTCGCCTTCGCGGAAGCGCTCCAGTGTGGTAATCCGCTGGCTCTGCGGCACGTCGCCCGAAAGTATCGCTGCGCTGATACCAGCTTTCTTGAGCAGGTCATCCAGCTTACGAACGAGATCTCGGCGATTGCCAAACACCATCACTCGTTCAAAGCTCTCCTGCTCCAACAATTTCACTAACAAGCGCTGTTTGTCGTCGTCAGAGACTAAATAGACGCGCTGATCGATATCCGCTTGGTTCTCAACAGTCACCTCGATCTCGACATGGGCCGGGTCAAGCGTCCATTGACTGGCGAGATTGAGAATATCGTCGTTAAACGTGGCCGAAAACAGAAACGTCTGGCGCTCCTCTTTTTTCGGCGTGTAGCGAATAATGCGCTTCACATCGGGGATAAAGCCCATCGATAGCATGCGATCGGCTTCGTCCAGCACCAATACTTCCACTTCGTTCAAGTCGATATCGCGCTTTTGGTGAAAGTCGAGCAACCGTCCTGGGGTGGCCACCAAGATATCGATCTTCTTACCCAGGCTATCGCGCTGCTTCTGGTAATCCATGCCGCCGACAACGCTTGCCACATTGAGCTTGCTGAAACGCGCAAGCGCTTTGGCATCTTTCTCAATTTGCAGCGCAAGCTCGCGCGTCGGGGCGATAATCAGCGCCCGCGGGGCTCCTTGCTTTTGACCATCGGGCGTGGGCTCTTCGAGAAAGTACGCCAACATGGAGATCAAAAACGCCGCGGTTTTACCCGTGCCCGTCTGCGCCTTACCCACGATATCGCCGCCGAGAAGCGTATGACGCAACGCTTCCGCCTGAATCGGCGTGCAGTATTCAAAGCCTTGGGCATGAATCGCACGCATCAGCGGCAGCGGCAGATCGAAATCATGAAAACGCCACTTGCCCGCCACAGCGGGGACCTGAAACTGGCGAAGGTCCCAGTTTGACTGGCGACGACGCGGCTTACGACGGCGACGCTTGGGCTTGCGGTTCTGGGCCGATGCGGGGGTTTGTTCCGGCTCGCTCATAGGCTATGTATTCGTCCGTTACGGTGAATGTTTATCATGACAAAGGCCGTATTGTACCAGGGCTTCGCGCTTAGGGCGCCCTTCCTTGCTGTCTTCTCATGTGTCAATTCTCATGTGTCAAACAGACGAGACTGATAGAATACGCTTTAACGCAATAAACGCACTGTATTGAGATCGCGATATGACACGTAGAAAAAAGAGCCGCTCATTGGCGGACAAAGTCACCATCCGTACTGGCCGTCGTAAAGATTACAAAAAGTGGCGCCATGACAACCCTGAACAGGTGGCACCATCGCGTCGCTTTGTGGCGAAAAAACAACAGCAACGCAAGCTTCAGGCTGCACGCAAGATGGCACGCCAAGAAAGCGGTCAACCGATTTCCATCCACCCTGATAAGCAGGATAAGAAAGAGGATTCATAATGCGGTTGGTCTCGTTCAATATCAATGGCATTCGCGCGCGCCTACATCAGCTAAAAGCGCTGATCGATCACCACCAGCCGGATGTCATTGGTTTGCAGGAAACCAAGGTCCAGGATAGCGAGTTTCCCCTCGCCGTCGTGGAAGCGATGGGGTACCACGTATTTTATTACGGCCAGAAAGGCCACTACGGTGTCGCCCTCCTCTGCCGCCAAGCGCCGGAAACCGTGTTCTACGGCTTTCCCGACGATGAGAAAGACGCCCAACGCCGCATGATCGGTGTGCGCTTGCGCAGCGAAGACGGTGACAAGGTCACGGTGTGGAACGGTTATTTTCCCCAAGGCGAAAACGTCACCCACCCCATCAAGTTCCCGCATAAGGAGCGCTTCTACGGCCAGCTCGCGAGCCTTCTCGACGAGCAGCATCGTCCCGATGAACTCGTCGCTGTGATGGGTGATTTCAATATCTCGCCGGAAGACCAGGATATTGGCATCGGCGAGGCGAACCGCAAACGCTGGCTTCGCGAAGGCAAAACCAGCTTCCAACCCGTCGAGCGCGAGTGGTTAACGGGCATTAAAGGTTGGGGGCTGAAAGACAGCTATCGCGTTTGTCATCCCACGCGCGATGACCGTTTCAGCTGGTTTGATTACCGCTCAAAAGGCTTTGACCGGGACCCCAAGCGCGGTCTTCGCATCGATTATATTTTGGTCACCGAGCCGTTAGCGCGCCTAACGCGTGAAGCCGATATTGACTATGAATTGCGCGCGATGGAGAGACCTTCCGATCACGCGCCAACATGGTCATCCTTTGACCTCACCCTGACGGCGGCAAACGCAGGCTAGCGAGCCACTGCTGCGCTTTTTCATCGCCTAACGCCACAGCACGCTCAAAAGCCGTCGCCGCTATATCATTGCGGCCCCAGGCGTAGGCGTGCTGGCCGAGCAGGCGCCATTCGCTGGCATCACGCGTCATCTGTGCTAAGGCGCGTTGGCCAGCGAGTCCCTGCGAGACATCGCGCGCCTGTAGCCAGCTCTGCGCCAGTAGGCGCAGCGCCATTTCGCTATAAACGACGCGACCAGACGCCAGCGCCGTCTCCAGATACTCGGCCACGCGAGCGGGCGTGCCAGCCATCCGGTGCAGCGCGACAAGCTGCCAGAAATCATCTGCGGTGGTGAAAATCTCCAGCTGCCAGGCGGTATCCCATAGCGCCGCGGCTACCTTGAGCTCGCCTGTGCGCTGGGCTAGGCGGGAAGCCCGCCGCCATTGAGCCGCTGCTGGCGTTTCGCCAAGTGTGGTTAGGAGCCCATCAAGCGCGCGCTCCGGCTGATCAGCATTAACATAGACCGCCAGCGCCAGCTCGCGCTGTTCGTCGCTGCTTATCGGCTCACTTATCCCCTCTAGCCGCTCGGCGGCGGCTTGCCACTGTTTATCCTGGGCAAGCCAACGCACGAGTCGCCACCGCTCTGCAACAGTATCAGGCTCACTTTCTCTATCGTCCGCATCCACCCAACGGGAAAACAAATCAACCGCTCTTTGTCGCTGCCCCGCCGCACGGCGTAGCTTAGCCTCTTGCAAAAGCCAGCGCTTTGTCGTGGCTGTGTCATTGATACTGGGACGCGCTGCCGCTAACTGGTCTGCCGCTGCTGCATAACGCTCGACGCTTGATAGCGCACTCGCCGCCAATTGACGATACAGCGCACTGGCAAAGCGATCCGCCGTGTTGCCGCCTGCAAAAAACTGTGCTTGCGCTAGCGCACGTTCAATCACCGCGTCGTACTGCTGCGCCTTCAAGCGCGCCTCCACCGCATTGAGATCGGTTATCACATCGCGCGGTAACGCCGGGCTCGCCCAAACAGGGACACTGAATAACAATAAAACACCTAACACACAGGCGCGCGCTCGGTTCATCATGCGTATTACCTCAGCTTAAACTCGATGCGCTGGGTGGCACGCCTGCGCTGCCCGCTAGGCTCGAATTGCCACTGCGCAATGGCCTCGCGGGCGGCGCGGTCAAATACGCGCCGCGGCTGCGCTCGGGTGACTTCGATAGAGGACGCTTTAACGCCACCATCGCGGCGAATAATAAAGCTCACCTCGACAAATCCTTCAAGACCACGCCGCTGCGCCCGCGAGGGGTATACCGGGTTAACACGGCTGGCGGGTGAGACTTGACCTACGCTCACCGGCTCATTTGATGTGGTCTCGGCTGCGACTTCTTGACTAGCCGTTTCCCCCTGGCCGATATCTTGCGATGCCGAAGCACTCGCCTCACTTGCTTGCTCACGAGGCGCCTCCTCCGGCGTCGGCTCTGGAGCGGGCTCGGGCGTTGGCTCCGGCCTTGGTGTCGGCTCGGGTTCAAGTGTTGGCTCAGGGGCCGCATCCAGCTCCGGCAGGCGGCTGTCGAGTTCAACGGGGGGCTCAGGAGTATCGGGAACCTCCATCGCCGGCACTACGATCTGACTCTCGGCAACAGGCTGAAGAGACGGCGCCGGTGAGGGTGGCGTTTCGGCCACTGGTGTCTCGGGCTGTGTGGCTGGCGCCTGCGCGGCGGGCGCGGGAGGCTCTACCAGCGTCATGGTCATTTCTTTCAGCGGCTCGGGCTCGGCCTCCGGAGGCGCAACCAGCAGTGCTAGCAGCCACAAAAGCCCCAGCGCCAGAAACATTCCCGACAGCAGCGACAGTCCACTACGGATCATCGCTCGCCTCGGCTAGCCGCCACCGCCACCTGATCAACGCCAGCGCTTTGTAGTCGGTCCATGACTTCGATCAACACGCCGGTAGTCGCATTACGATCGGCTTGAATAACAACCGATCCCTCACCGGTCACGATATCAGCCACCGTCTGTCCAACGCGATGCAGGTCAACCGGGCGACCATCGACCCAGACCGCTCCTTCCGGCGTGACCGCCACTAGCACTTGTGCATCGGGCCGAGGGCTTGCGGCACTGGACTCTGGGCGTTCAATTTCCACGCCGCTTTCTTTAATAAAGCTGGTCGTGACGATAAAGAAAATCAGCATGATGAACACCACATCCAGCATCGGTGTGAGGTTAACCTCGGTGCTTTCGGCGGTGGACTCCATGGAACGGCGTCTACGCATGATCATCCTCCAGCGCTTTTGCCAAACGGTCGTGCAGGCGCTGATCTTCGCGCCGAATCACATGCTCAAGACGACTGATAAATAGCAACCCGACGACAGCAATCGCCATGCCAGTCAGCGTTGGCAGCGTGGCACGCGCTACGCCATCGGCCATCGCGCGCGCCTGATGGGTATCGCTAAGCATTAGGCTATCAAACACGGTGATCATGCCAGTCACGGTGCCCAAAAGCCCCAACAGCGGACACAGTGCGACTAGCAGCTTTAGCCATGGCAATGGGCGACGCAGGCGGGCAACGAGCTCTTGCGCCCAGACATCGCGCAGCGTATGAGCACTCCAGCTGCGATGATCCCGGCGCGCGGCCCAGCGGCGCACCAGCCGCCGACGCGCTATCCGCCAGGTGATGCGGTAGAACCACCAGCGCTCAATGGCCAGCGCAAACACCACCACCGCCACCACCCCAAGCAGCACCAGCACCGGGCCGCCAGCGTCTATCAGCCTCTCAACCGGAGCAGGTTGAAGGGTCTCAAGCCAAGGAGGCAGGGCGAGCATGGTCAGCCTCCGCGTTTAACAGGGTTTCGTTTGAATCAAGATGATCCGCCAAGGCGGCACTGGCCTGCCCTTCGATCACCTGCGTCAGCGTTCGGCTACGGCTCGACAGCGCCGTTTGCGCAAACAGTAGCGGCACCGCCGTAATCAAACCCAACACCGTGGTGACCAAAGCCTGGCTGATTCCGCCTGCCATCAATTGCGGGTCGCCGGTGCCAAACACGGTGATCGACTGAAACGTCACGATCATGCCGGTGACGGTACCCAAAAGCCCCAATAGCGGCGCAATCGCAGCCAGCAATTTGACCAGCGGTTGCCCACGCTCAATACGCGGGAGCTCTGCCAACACAGCCTCATCTAGACGCGCCTCCAGCGCCTCAGGTGCCAAGTGTTTATCCAGCCCTGCAAAGCGTAGCAACACGCGACCGAGGGGGTTATCCGCGGTTAATGTGTCAGGCCGACGGCGTTGGCGGCGTACTTTCATGCTAACCCCTACCAAATAGAGATATTGCAAAAGCGCTACCAGCAAACCAAGACTGCCCAACGCGACCACGATATAACCGACATAGCCCCCTTGATGAAAACGCTCTATTAGCGAGGGGCGCTGCTGTAGCGCAGCAAAAACACTTCCCTGTGTCAGGTCAACCGCCATCTTGCGGCTCTCTCCCGCCGCGAAAGGCGCGAGCCACTCTTTCACTTCCGCAGGGGTATCCGCCTGCAGTGCCAAGTGATCTATGTCGTTACCGGGCTGCAGTAGCGCTTGAGGGGTAAACGCCGCAAAATCCCCTAGCTGGATGATATCCCGCTCAGCCACCTCGCCACTAGCATCCGCCACCGGTAGTGACAGCTCCTGCGCTTGCCCACTGGCTGCCGTAAGCGCGGCAAAGCTATCCACCACGGTTTCGACGTGCTGGCGCTCCAGTACATCGGCCTCTTCCAACCGGGGTGGCAAGGGGGTATCACCCAGTGCGAGCCAGGTGTCTTCACCCAAGGCATTTCGAACTTCACTGGCATGGCGTTTCAGTTCATTTAAGAGAGCCGCTATCGCGTCATCTTGCTCGCTCTGTCGGGCGGACAAGTGCGCCTCAACCATGGCCTGCGCGCTCTCTTGAACGCGGAGCACCTGCTGCTTCTGCTCAGCCATTTTATGCGCTTCGCGAGCCTTCTCAAGTTCGCGCGCTAGCACCTCCTCGCTCTCCAACAGACGCATAAGCCTTTGCTGATCGCGCAGCTGCGCCGCTTCACGCGCCTCTCGAAGTGATATGACTTCATCGCTGTCTACTGGATCCTGAGGCGACGCACTATCCTGGGACTGAGCATGAAGGGTAGCGCTAACCGAGAGCCCCAGCACAAGCGCCAGCAGCATTTTCGTTACACGAGATGTTTTATTCACGTTCACTGCTCGCCCCCCGATTCACTTTCAGCCGCTGAGGCGCTAGCGGATGGATCGGAAACGGTGACTGAGAGAGGCAAGGTCAATAGCGCCGGTGCACGCTGATCATTGGCCATGCGTAGACCATTGCGGACTTCACGCCGTGCCGACTCGTCCAATGACTGCCAGCGCGACTCTTCGGCCAGCCAAACACCACCCTCTCGCCCATCGGGACTCAAGTAATAGAAGCCAATGCGCCCGATGCGCAGATAATTCACTTCACGCTCGCCACTCTCGGCAGCTAAGCGTCCGCGCCAAGTATCTACCTCGCGACCATATCTGAGTTCTTGTCGCCATATGCCCAATAACTCACTGATGCGCTCAACGCTTTCAAACCCCTCGCTATCAGTTGAAGCGACACGCGCCATCCGTTCGTTTTGTAAAAACGGTAAATCGCGCTCGATCCACTGCGTCAGCTGGCGTGTCATGTCGGCTTCCATTTGCGGTAGCGCCGCACGCGTTTCTTCCAGCGTATCGAGCGCATTTGACATACGCTGCTGGCGGCTTGCTTGCGTATTCAAACGGGCGGTTAAGGCACTATTTTCCCGCGTCAACAGACGCGTTTCGCGTTCAAGCTGGCGCAGCTCTTCCAACGTAGCACGAGTCTGTTCGTCGGCTGCATCAATCTGGGTTTGTAACGCCGCTTGAACTTGCTGTGCTTTCACACCTTCGAGGACAATATCCTCGTTCGCCATTAAGGGTGCACTGAGTACGCTACACGTAATAGCCGTGCTCGATAGCGCTACGCAAAGCCTACTGATCACGTCCACTCTCCGCCCCGATGTCAAAGTAAAGAAGTTATCAAAGGC
>JBNJFC010000033.1:0-16412 GCA_051746485.1 Pseudomonadota bacterium | reverse complement strand
AATGAGCACGGTGAGAATCATGTCGAACAGCGCTTGAAAGACGCGGTAGTCGAAAGGGTCGCGGCTTTCGATGAACAAAAGCTGCACCACATGAATCAGCAGGTAGTACATGGCGACCAGCACGGCGCCAGCAATCGCAATAGACAGCATGAGCGAAATCAGGCGTTCAAAGCGGTGGTAGCCACTCAGTTCGCTCCAACCGTTACACACTTCCGGGAACAGGTGTTTTAGGCGTTGTTTCATAGGGCTCTCTCTACGGCGTCTAAGGCACGCGCTTGCGTCGCGTCTTACAGTGGTGTCAGCTTAGCAAACCCTAACACCAGCCATTTAACGCCTTCGCCTTCAAAGCTTACTTGCACACGTGCACGGGCGCCTTCGCCCTCGGCGTTGAGAATGATCCCCTCGCCGAACACCGGATGCTCCACCATTTGGCCAACGTGTAGGCTGGGTAAGTCGTCGTTGCCTTCCACACGCTGTTGCGCAAAGCTTGGGCGCGATGCGGTGACCGGCCGCGAGACCTGTCCACGCAGGCGTACCTCCTCCAACAGATGTGGGGGCAACTCGCGCAAAAAGCGCGAAGGGCGCGGGAAGACTTCCTTGCCGTGCAGGCGCCGGGTCTCGGCGTGGGTGAGGTAGAGCTTTTGCATCGCGCGGGTGACGCCGACGTAGCAAAGTCGCCGCTCTTCCTCCAAGCGACCCGGTTCCTCCAGCGACATCTTGTGGGGGAAAAGCCCTTCCTCGACACCGGCGATAAACACCACCGGGAACTCCAGCCCTTTGGCCGAGTGCAGCGTCATCAGCTGCACGCTGTCCTCGAACTCTTCGGCTTCATGGTCGCCCGCGTTGAGCGCGGCTTCGGATAAAAACGCCTCCAGCGCGGCCATGCCCTCGCCAGCCTCCGGGGCGTCGAACACATCGCCCTGGGTAAAGGCGCGGGCGGCATTGACCAGTTCTTCTAAGTTTTCCACCCGCGCCTGGCCTTTCTCGCCCTTTTCGCTTTGGTGGTGCTCGATCAAACCAGTGCGGGCGATGGCGTGATCGATAATCTCGTGCAGCGAAAGCCCGGCGGCGTCGTTATCGAGCTGCTCGATCAGGTTGGCAAAGGCCTGCACGGCATTGGCCGCGCGGCCCTTCAGCGTGCCGCCTTGGGCGGCGTCGTGGAGCGCCTGCCATAGCGAGACGCTATGCTCGCGGGCGTGGTGGCGGAGTATTTCCACCGTGCGCGTGCCGATGCCGCGGGTGGGTACGTTGATTACCCGCTCCAGCGAGGCGTCGTCGTCGCGGTTGAGCAAAAGGCGCAGGTAAGCCAGGGCGTTTTTGATTTCCAAGCGCTCGTAGAAGCGGTGGCCGCCGTAGATACGGTAGGGCATGCCCTGGCGAATCAGCGTCTCCTCCAGCAACCGTGATTGGGCGTTGGAGCGGTAGAGAATCGCCATATCGCGGCGGTTCAAGCCTTCGTCGACTTTCTCCTTGATGGTATCGACAATAAAGCGCGCTTCTTCGAGATCGTTAAACCCGGCGTAAACCGAAATCGGTGCGCCTTCGGCGCCCTCGGTCCAGAGGTTTTTACCCATCCGCTCGCTGTTGTGGCTAATCAGCGTGTTGGCGGCTTCCAAAATCGCGCTGGTGGAGCGGTAGTTCTGTTCCAGGCGCACGGTTTTGACCTGGGGAAACTCCTGCTCGAAGCGACGAATGTTTTCCACTTTGGCGCCGCGCCAGCCGTAGATCGATTGGTCATCGTCGCCGACCACGGTCATGGGGATTTGCATACCGGTGATCAATTTCAGCCAGGCGTACTGTAGGGTGTTGGTATCCTGAAACTCGTCCACCAGCACGTGGCCAAAGCGCGCACGGTAGTGGGCGAGCAGCGCCGGGTTGTCGCGCAAAAGCTCCAGGCTTCTGAGCAGCAGCTCGCCGAAATCCACCAACCCGCCGCGGTCGCAGGTCAGCTGGTAGCGCTCGTAAAGCTCGACCATCTGCCCCATGTAGGCATCGCCGGCGACGTCGACCTGATGCGGTCGCAGGCCTTCTTCTTTGCAGCCGGAAATGAACCCCTGTACCTGGCGCGGCGGGAAGCGCTCATCGTCGATGGTGAAGTCCTTCAGCAGGCGCTTGACCAGGCGCAGCTGGTCGTCGGAATCGATGATTTGAAAGTGCTGCGGTAGCCGGGCGTCCTGCCAGTGGGTGCGCAGAAGTCGGTGGGCGATGGAGTGAAAGGTGCCAACCCAGACGTGGCGCAGCGAGATACCCAGCAGCGCCTCCAAGCGCGTGCGCATCTCGCGCGCGGCCTTGTTGGTAAAGGTGACTGCCAAGAGCGCGTAGGGCGAGAGGCCTTCAGCCTGCATCAGCCAGGCGATGCGGTGAACCAGTACGCGAGTCTTGCCGGAGCCGGCGCCCGCCAGCACCAACAGGTTGCCTTGCGGGGCACTTACCGCCTCGCGCTGATCGCCGTTGAGCTGATCGAGAATCGCCGTGACATCATCCATAAAAGCCGCTGCCGGGGTCGAAAAATGGTCGCTCAGTCTATCACAGAGACACTAACCATAGGCGTTGTTAGCCCTCTTCGGGAAAGCGCAGCGGGTTGAGGCTCTTTTTTACCGCTTTGAGCTGTTCGGCAAGCTTGGGGCCGCGGGTTTTGGCCACGCCTACCGCCAGCACATCCACCAGCACTAGGTGAGCAATCCGTGAACTCATGGGGGTGTAGATTTCGGTGTCTTCGTGGACATCGATATAAAGCGGCAGGCTCACTTCATGGGACAGCGGCGAGTCGCTGGGGCAGAGCCCGATGACCGTGGCCCCGGCTTCGCGGGCCAGGCGCACGCTGGCGACCAGTGCCTTGGTGCGTCCAGTCTGTGAGATCGCTACCACGACGTCGCCCTCTTTGAGCGTCACCGCCGACATGTTCTGCATGTGCGGGTCAGCGTAGGCGGAGGTGGAAATCTGTAGGCGGAAGAACTTGTGCTGGGCATCGAACGCTACCGCACCGGAGGCGCCGAAGCCATAAAACTCCACCCGGTTAGCCATCGCCAGCGCGTTCACCGCGCGACCTAGGGCGTCGTTATCCAAGCGGTCACGTACCGAGAGCAACGTGCCGACGGTGGAGTCGAAAATGCTGTGGGAGAACTCGGCAACCGAGTCGCTATCGTTCATTGAGAACTGCGCGAACTGGGTACCGGTGGCGAGCATCTGCGCCAGTTGAAGTTTGAAATCCTGAAAACCGTTGCAGCCTAGCGCACGGCAAAAACGCACCACGGTGGGCTCGCTTACCTTGGCTTCGGTGGCCAGGTCCACGATGCGCATGTGGATCACTTCTTCAGGATTACGCAGCACAAAGCGCGCCACTTTTTGCTCGGAGCGGCGAAAGTGCTCCATGCGGCGTCTCATTTCATCGAACAGGGCGCGGCTCACGTTCAGCTCCTTCGTTATTGATGCGTGCGGGGTAATAGTATGCCTGAGTCATGGGCAAAATGGGCAGCATCGCTTGAGTGTCGGGTGGTGCGTTTAAAAGGCGTGGACGATTTTTTGTCGCGGCCTTCATCATTTTGTCAACTGCGGTATAGTAAAAATAGCAGTGCCGCACTGCATCATCGCAGGAAAGCGGGATGTATACAGGCGGGAAACGTCACTGTGGATATGATCCGCTGTTCACAACAGCCGCCCGAAGGAGCGTCGATTATGCGAAATGTCGAACGAGTCACCTCGGTTAAAAGCGAACTGCTCGATATTTTTATGAGCATGGAAGTCGATAAACATACCCAGCGTAAGCGCGCGTGTGCACAACGCAACCTGCGTGCCCGCCGTGGCATCGAGCTGCACCGCGAGTTTCAAAAACTCTCCCAAGAGATTGCGGATTTGCCCGAGCACGATGACGAACCCATCGAGCACGAACTGCACTAAAGCTGGAGTCCCGCGCTAAGCGGCGTGCGGGTCGCCAAACAAAAACGCCCTGCCATGGCGGCAGGGCGACGGGTTTATCGTACTAGCACCGGTTTTACATAAAGCCGGTAACAAATACTGCGATAACCCCAATGGGCGCGATCACGCGCGCGATGATATTCCACACGTTAAGCCCGGTGGCAGAGAGTTCAAGCTCTTCTTCCACACTTTTACGATCCAAGCGCCAAGCAACAAAGACGACGGCGCCCAAGCCAGTCAGCGGCAGCAGAACCTTCGCGGTGAAGGTATCTAAAAGATCGAAGATATTGAGCCCGAAGATTAAAAAATCGGACCAGGCGTTAAACGATAGCAGTGCCGCGATACCCAGCAGCCACACGGCAATACCGCTGACGATCGTGGCCGTAACACGCGGTAGCGAGGTACGTTCTTCTAGCATCTCCACCGTCGGTTCCAGCAGCGAAATCGCCGAGGTGAGCGCGGCAAAGGTCAGCAGCAAGAAGAACATCAGGCCGAGAATCACACCGCCGGTCATGCTGCCAAAGGCATTGGGTAGCGTAATAAAGATCAGCCCTGGACCTTCTCCGGCATCTAAGCCGTTGGCAAACACGATGGGGAAGATTGCAAGACCGGCAAGCAATGCAATCGCCGTATCGAGAATAATCACCGTACGCGCTGTGCTGAGTAGTTTGACGTCTTCGCCCAGGTAAGAGCCGTAGGCCATCATAATGCCCATGCCCAGCGAGAGTGTGAAGAACGCCTGCCCCATGGCCGCCAATACCACGCCGCCATCCAGTGCGCCCCAGTCAGGGCTGAACATGAAAGCGAGCGTTTCGCCGAAGTGGCCGGTGGTCATGCCGTAGCCGACCAAAATCAGCATCAGGACCACAAGCGCCGGCATCATGGCGCGAACCGCGCTTTCCAGGCCCTTAGTGACGCCGCGGGCGACAATGCCGATGACCAGCAGCATGAAGGCCGAGTGCCACAAAAGCAGCGTACCGGGGCTTGCCAGCATGCCGGTAAAGATCGCACTGATACTGTCCGCATCCTGGCCGTTAAAGGCGCCAGTCACCGCGCTTAAGGTGTAGTTGAGCGACCAGCCGCCAATCACGCTATAAAACGACAGGATTAAGAACCCTGCCAGCATGCCGCTGAAACCCACCAGCGCCCAGGCTTTCGTTTTGCCGCTCTTTTCGGCGAGTTCCGCCATGCTGTCGATGGGGTTTTTCTGCCCGCGACGGCCAATCATCCACTCGGAGATCAAAATCGGCACGCCCACCAGCGCCACACAGGCGAGGTAAACGAGAACGAACGCTGCCCCGCCGCTCTCACCGACAAGGTAAGAGAAGCGCCAAATATTCCCTAAGCCGACTGCGGAACCCGCAGCAGCGAGCACAAATGCCATCTTCGATGACCATTGCGCATGCGCAAGTTTTGCCATACATCACCTATTATTGGGTTACGTTGTAATGCTTTATTGGGTTGGTGTATTTACACACCGTTTCGGAAGGTGACGTACGAAAACAGCTAAAGATAGCCGCTATCGTATGTCGAATTGCCAGCGTTTTCCGAAAGTAAGGGCAATTTATCTGATCAAACGCGCGCATGCCAGTCGGGTGAGCTGAAAAGGCGTTAAAACAGCGGAGCTTGCTTTGCCGCTGCAAACGCAGCGAGCTCGGGTAGGGGAATGCACTCAGCAAGCTGTTGATAGAGGTGGCGGGCTAGCTCCGGTGAGCGGCGATTATCCGCAGTATGCACAAATAAGAAAGGGGTTTTCCCCTGATTTATCCACAGGCTGAGCTGTTTTTTCCACGGCTCGAAATAGTCGCTGTTCACCTGTTTGTCAAGATGGCCAATGTAACGAATCACCGGCTGATCTGCCGTGGAAAGCACGTGTAGCGGGAGTTTCGGCTTTTCTTGCTGAGCGTGTGAAAGGCCTGGGTAGCCTTGGGGCGGCGTGGAAAAAAGCGGGCGGACATCCAGCATCACACGGTTAGCATGGAAAGTTATCAACAATTGGTTGAGGTCGCGCTCGGGACTCCCCTTGTGGAAAAATTCCGGGTGGCGGACTTCCACCGCGCAGGGTAAATGGGTAGGCCAGGCAGCGAGTAATGCCTCTAGTTTGGGTAGCTCGCGAGGGCCAAAATCGCGTGGTAGCTGCACCATGGTTGGGCCGAGTCGGGAATGTAACGGGGTGAGCGCGTCTAAAAAGGCCCACGCTGCGTCTAGGCGACCCAAACGTTGATCATGAGTAATATAAGCCGGCAGTTTAAAGCAAAAGCGAAACGTGTCGGGTACTTGCCTTGCCCAGGCGCTGATCGTCGCGGCGTTCGGGACACCACTGTAAAACGTGGTGTTGCCTTCCACGCTGGAAAAAACGGCGGCATAGTCGCGCAGCAGTTCGTGTTTGGCATGGGGCGGGTAGAGGCTGCCTTGCCAATCAAGGTTTGCCCACATGGGCAGGCCTAGGAAGAGCAGTGGTGTCATGGCGTGGAAATCTAATGTTGGAGAAATGGCATGTTAACAGTGACAGGCCTGATTGGCGTGATGTTCGGCGGCGCTGTAGGCGCCATGCTGCGCCAATGGGTAGGCAATGCGGTTTCGCGCCGGGTGGGCACGCGCTTTCCTTGGGGAACGCTTACGGTGAATTTATCGGCGGCGCTTTTGCTTGGCGGCGCATTTAGCGCTTGGCAAGTGCTTGAGGTTTCGATTAATGGCTTAGGCTGGGGGGTTGCTGCAGTGGGGGTTTTAGGCGGTTACTCCACGGTGTCGTCGTTGAGCCTGCAAACGCTCACCCTGTGGCAGCAGACACGTCGACAAGCGGCAGCGGGCTATCTGTTAACCAGTGTGGCGGGCGGGATTGCCTTGGCTGCCTTGGGCTATGTTGTGGCGTCGCGTTATGTCAGTCCGTAACGCAGGTACACTCAAAACCTATGCCGCCATCGGCCTTGGCGGAGCGCTCGGCGCCGGGTTGCGCTATGTGATCGGGATGGGGGCCCTGCAAACGTTGGGGCCGCTTTTTCCCTGGGCGACGCTCGCCGTCAATGTGATCGGCTCGGGGCTCATCGCCTGGCTCGCGACTCAGGCCCGCCAACATCCTCAAGGCCACGTTTCCCGCTGGCACCACTTTTGGCTTGCCGGTTTTTGCGGCGGTTTTACCACCTTTTCGCTTTTTAGCTTAGAAGCGCTGCTGCTATGGCAGCGGAATCAGGCAGTGTTGGCGCTGCTTTATGTATTACTAAGCGTTAGCGGTTGGTTGATCGCGGCCTATATCGGGCAACGCCTTAGTGCGTCAAAAACGTAAGCCTGACCCTCGCGAATACCAGAAGGTTGATCTAAGTTAAGGATTAAGCCAGCTTTAAGGTTTAAGCTGCGTCAAATAACCACAGGCACGCTATTTAATTGGCCGGTGCCGCATAAAAGTGGAGTTTAGTCATTAGGGGGAGAAAAAATGTCGGACAGCAATAGCGGTATGGCGAACGATAATAAATCACTTAAAGCGAAAGAATTAAAACTCTTCTTATTTATCATTATTCTGCTCTTTCCTATCTTGGCCGTCGGCGTGGTGGGCGGTTACGGCTTTGCCGTGTGGATATTTCAAATGTTTGCCGGCCCGCCTGGACCACCGGTATAGACGGGAATACATATCCGGATCGTCGATTTATTACGCCGCGTGAAACATAAAGTGACTAACAACACGAACTCAATAAACAGTCACTAAAGCGGATTTATTATCATTCCACTCTTTTGAACGCACGTTTAAGGAGCGTTGGTATGCGCTTGCATAACCACGGACATAACAATCAGCGGCGCCAATTGTTTCGCTCTTTAACGGGTAAAGCGAGTGTTAAACGCCCCCCTTGGGCACGGGATGATTTTCTTGCGGCGTGTACGCGTTGCGACGCCTGTATTACGCAGTGCCCCGAGCAAGTGTTAATGCGTGGCGGTGGGGGGTATCCCGAAATCTCATTTGCCCAGGATGGCTGCACGTTGTGCGGAGAGTGCGTCGAGGTGTGTGAGCCCGAGGCGCTTTTGCCGCCCCAAAGCGGCGCCGTTAATGCTGCCGCTTTTCCCTGGCGCGCTGAGATTGCGCCGCACTGCTTGGCGCTTGGCGGGATCCACTGCCAGAGCTGCCAGGATGCTTGCGAATGGCGAGCGATCGCGTTTCCGCTGGTAGCGGGTGGTAAGCCGCCCATACCGGTACTGGATAGCGAGTGCTGCACCGGCTGCGGGGCTTGCCAGCCCGCTTGCCCGAATAATGCCATCACCATGGTGAGCTTGGACCATGCCAGCGGATAGAGGGGAGAGCTTATGGAAGGTAACTCGCTGCATATCGTGAGTTTTATTGTTCACGTAAAGCCTGACGCACTGGCCGCGACGGCGCAGTGGTTGGCCGAGCAGCCCAATTGCGACATCCGAGGCGAAGACGAAGCGGGAAAGCTCGTCGTTGTCGCCGAAAACAGCAATGAAAAAATGCTGCTGCGACTGATGGATACGGTACGCGAGCAGCCAGGGGTTTTGGATGCAGCGCTGGTGTACCACGAGGTGTTAGCGGCAGACACCGCTGATGAGCCACAAGACTAGCGACTCAAGACCAAAAAAAGGAAGAAGGGGGAGAGCCATGAAGCTAACACGTCGAGAATTTGTTAAAGCCAACGCGGCGGCGGCTGCGGCGGCAACGGCGGGGATGAGTATCCCCGCTGGCGCGAGCAATTTGATTACGAATTCCGAGCTAACGCAGCTTAACTGGAACAAAGCCCCGTGCCGCTTTTGCGGGGTTGGCTGCAGCGTGATGGTGGGAACCTACGACGATAAAATCGTCGCCACCCACGGGGATAATCAGTCGGAGGTCAATCGCGGCCTCAACTGCGTCAAGGGCTACTTTCTGTCCAAGATTTTGTACGGCGAAGACCGTTTGACCCAGCCGCTATTGCGCAAAAGTAATGGCGTTTATGACAAGAATGGCGATTTTGAGCCGGTTTCGTGGGACGAAGCGCTCGATATCATGGCCGATAAGTTTAAAACCGCCATTCGTGACCACGGCCCGGATAGCGTGGGCATGTTTGGCTCAGGCCAGTGGACCATTTGGGAAGGCTACGCCTCAAGCAAACTTTTCAAGGGCGGGTTTCGTACCAACAATATCGACCCCAACGCGCGCCACTGCATGGCTTCCGCGGTATTTGGGTTTATCCGCACGTTTGGGTCGGATGAACCGATGGGCGTCTACGACGATATTGAGCACGCCGATGCCTTCGTGATTTGGGGCTCCAATATGGCGGAGATGCACCCGGTACTCTGGACACGGGTGACCGACCGCCGACTCTCTTTCCCGGATACCCAAGTCGCCGTGCTCTCGACCTTTGAGCACAGAAGTTTTGATTTGGCCGATATCCCCATGGTGATGAGCCCCCATGCGGATATCCCCATTCTTAACTACATCGCCAACCATATTATCCAAACCGACCGTGTGAACCGAGACTTCGTGGATCGCCACGTTAATTTTGCCCGCGGTACCGATGATATTGGCTACGGGTTGCGCGATGAGCACCCGCTGCAACAGGCGGCCGCCAATGCGGATAACGCCAATAGCTGGTCAGAGATGTCGTTTGACGAGTTCGCCGAGTACGTCAAACCCTACACGCTAGAGCGTGCGGCGCGCGAATCCGGCGTATCGGAGAGCCGCCTGCAAGCGCTTGCCGAATTATACGCTGACCCCAATAAGAAGGTGATGACGTTCTGGACCATGGGTGTCAACCAGCACACCCGGGGCGTGTGGGTGAATAACCTGATTTACAATCTCCACCTTTTGACCGGCAAAATTTCGGAACCGGGCAACAGCCCCTTCTCGCTGACCGGGCAACCCTCAGCTTGCGGGACAGCGCGTGAGGTCGGCACCTTCGCCCACCGCTTGCCCGCCGATATGGTGGTGATGAACCCCGATCACCGTAAAAAAGCTGAAGAGATCTGGAAACTGCCGGAAGGCACGATTCCCGCCAAAGTGGGCTTTCACGCCGTGGAGCAGAGCCGGCGCTTAAAAGATGGCGATTTGAAGGTTTACTGGACGCAGGTGACCAACAACGTCCAGGCCGGCCCCAACTCCATGCAGGAGATTTTACCCGGCTGGCGCAACCCCGAGGCATTCGTCATCGTTTCGGATATTTACCCCACTGTCTCGGCACAAAACGCCGATCTCATTCTGCCTACTGCCGGCTGGGTGGAAAAAGAGGGTGCGTTTGGTAACTCCGAGCGGCGCACGCAGTTCTTCCGCGAGCTAGTGCCGGCCCCGGGTGAGGCGCGCTCCGATCTATGGCAAACGGTAGAACTCTCTAAGCGCATACGCGTTGATGAGGTGTGGCCCGAGGAGCAGCTCAACAAAGCCCCTGAGATGCGCGATAAAACGCTGTTTGAGGTGCTGTTCGCTAATGGCCAGGTGGATCAATACCCGCTTTCCGATATTGCCGAGGGCTATAACAACCACGAATCGGAGGATTTTGGCTTCTACATCCAGAAGGGGTTGTTCGAAGAGTACGCCCGCTTTGGACGCGGTAAAGGCAAAGACCTAGCGAACTTCGATGTGTATCACGAAACCCGCGGGCTGCGCTGGCCGGTTGTCGATGGCGAGGAGACCCTATGGCGTTATCGCGAGGGGCGTGACCCCTACGTCGAAGAGGGAACGGGTGTGCAGTTCTACGGCAAACCGGATAACCGCGCGCTGATTTTTGCTCTGCCGCATGAGCCGCCCGCAGAAGCGCCGGATGACGAATTCCCCTTCTGGCTCTGCACAGGCCGTGTGCTGGAGCACTGGCACACAGGCTCCATGACGCGGCGCGTGCCGGAGCTGCATAAAGCGGTGCCGGCGGCGCTGGCATATATGCACCCAGACGATGCCCGCAAGCAAGGCTTTCGCCGCGGGAGCGAAATCAACGTCGCCAGCCGCCGTGGCGAGGTGCGTTTGCGCGTTGAAACCCGCGGTCGCGTGAAACCGCCCCAAGGGATGGTTTACGTGCCGTTTTTCGATGCGTCGCACCTGATTAATAAAGTCACACTGGATGCGACCGACCCAATCTCTAAGCAAACCGATTTCAAGAAGTGCGCTGTGCGTCTTGAACTTGTCAACTTGGCGTAAGCGCCATAAGGAGCCTTGTGATGAAACGGTTAATGGTTTTTCTGCTTAGTGTTTTCTTTGTACTGGTTGCAGGCAGTGCGGCAGCACAGGAGCGCCAAGACCCGCCCGCGCCGGATGGCCTACGCGCAGGCGGCACCGCCAGCCAAACATTGTCGGCCGATCCCATCGCCGGCCAGCCCAAGCAAGCCGGGCGCGAAGTGCTGAACTACCCCGAACAGCCGCCGGTGATTCCGCATACGATTCGCGACTACCAGGTCGACAAGCGCAGCAACCGCTGCCTGACCTGCCACAGCCGCGAGGACGCGGTGGACGCCGGGGCACCGATGGTGAGCATCACCCACTTTATGGATCGCCATAAGCAGGTGCTGGCCGCCGTCTCGCCGGATCGTTACTTCTGCACCCAGTGTCACGTGCCGCAAACCGACGCCAAGCCGTTGGTGGAAAATCAGTTCCGCACCGTGGATGAAGTGCTGACAGAGGCGATTCGTGAACGTGAGGGAGGTGAGCCATGAAGCGATTTCTCGCCCGTTATTGGCACATTCTCACTCGGCCGAGTGTTCACTACAGCCTGGGTTTTTTGACCCTGGGTGGCTTTATCGCCGGGATCATCTTTTGGGGTGGCTTTAATACCGCGATGGAGGCGACCAACACGGAGCAGTTTTGCGTCTCTTGCCACGAGATGCAGCAACCTTTGGAGGAGCTTAAGTCGACCATCCACTACACCAACCGTTCTGGCGTACGCGCGACCTGCTCGGATTGCCACGTGCCGCACGACTGGACCGACAAAGTGGCGCGCAAGATGGAAGCGTCAAAAGAGGTGTGGGGTTGGATTTTTGGCACGATTGATACCGAGGAGAAGTTCGAAGCCAAGCGCCTGGAACTCGCACAGCGCGAATGGGAGCGATTAGAGGCCAACGACTCGCTGGAGTGTCGTAACTGCCACGAGTTTGACTCGATGGACTTCACTCAACAGAGCGAGCGCGCTGCGCGCTCTCACTCCACGTCGCTAGCTTCAGGCGAAGAAACCTGTATCGACTGCCACAAAGGCATTGCCCACGAGCTACCGGATATGCCGCCGGGCCACGAAGCGAACCTGCGCCCCTCGGACGATATCGTCTCTTGGGCGGCGCGCCTGGAGGATGAGCCTTAAACTCAGCCATGATGTAAACAGACGCTGATAAACGGATCTTGGGAAGACTCAAGATCCGTTTTTTTATCCAGAGCGCTGGAGTGGGCGTAATTTTGTATCATGGTGGGACGTTAAAGGAGAGCAACTGATGCAACAAAAAATCTTGGTATTACATGGGCCGAATCTTAACCTTTTGGGCACGCGGCAGCCGGAAATCTACGGCGATGAGACGTTGCAGGATGTGAACCACGCCCTGCACGAACACGCCCTGCTCGCCGGTTGGGAGCTGGTTTATCGCCAAAGCAACCACGAAGGCGAGCTCATCGATGCCATCCATGCGGCGCGTGATGACGGTACCGGCGCGATTATTATCAACCCGGCAGCCTATACGCACACCTCCGTAGCCATTTTGGATGCGCTTAACGCCTTTGATGGCAAGGTAATCGAAGTGCATATCTCTAACGTTCACCAGCGTGAAGCGTTTCGACACCACTCCTACGTGTCATTGCGCGCCGATGGGGTGATCGCAGGTTTGGGCACTCAGGGCTACCACGCCGCGCTGGAGGCGATTATGCGTGCGGCGAATTAAAAAAAAGCGGGTGCCCGTTGGGCACCCGCTATGTGCGTTGAAGAAGCATGCGTTTACGACGTGGTAAGCGCTAAGCGCTTTTTTTCGCGTCGCTTTTCGTTGCCTTTTTGCTGGAGGTACCAGTATCTGAAGCGCTGCTATCGCTAGGCTGCGGTAGCGAGGGGAGCGATTTCGCCAGCATCTCTACGCTGTGGCGATAATAGAGCTGGCTCTTATTATGCTCACCTAAGCTTGCGTATAAGCGCGCCAGTTCCGCGCATACCACGCCGTTGGGACGCTGGCGCTGGCTGGTTTCAAAGTATTCTTGCGCTTTGGTCCACTGGCCGGTACGTAGCGAAAGCCGCCCGCAGGCAAGCAGAAGTTCAGGGTCATTGGGGCGCTCTTTCAACCACTGCTCGGCTTTGGTCAGCTGACGGCGCGCATCGACATTGAGCAGGCCGTAGCGTTTCACTAGGCGAGCATCCCAGTGGTGGTCGAGCGAGTGGCCCAACAGGCGCTCGGCAATGGGCTCTTCGTTCGCCTGCACCAGCGCTTCGGTGTAGAGCACAATCAGCTCGGTGTTGGCGCGCAGGTAGTCGGGCATGTCGGCCCAAAGGCTACGCACACGCTCAACGTCGCTGGGATTTTTGCTTTCAAACACAATGAGCTCGCGGTAGGCGCGGTATTCAAGCTGCTCACGCTCGGTGGTCGAGATCAACTTTTGCGCCGCGAGACGCGGCACCAACCGGCGCAAACCGTCCCAATCGTTGACGCTTAAATGCACCTGCTTGAGTAGCTTGAGCACTTGGGGGTGATTGGTCAGCTTTTTATCCAGACGGTTAAGAATCGCCAAGGCTTCTTCCGGCTGCTGACGATCGATCATCAGCTGCGCCTGCATCAAGCCAATGGCGGTGTCAGCGCCTTCGGTCGTGAGCTGTGCTTGGTTCAAGTGCTCTTGCGATGTTTCGTAATCCCCTTGGTAGTGCGCGGCAAGGGCGGCGGAGAGGTAGTTGACCAGCGGCGTGCTGGAATCATCCGCCGCGCGTACGAGGGTTTTCTCGGCTTTTTTCCAGCGCCCGTCGGTCAGCGCGACGAGCCCGCGTACGGTGCGCTTCATGGCGCGGCGGTTGCGGGCGCGGCTATTCCAGGTACGAAAGCGACCGACCGGGCGAATAATGCCGCCCAAAAGGCGCAGCGCAAAGTGCAAGACGATAAACGCACCGAGCAGCAGTACCAAGCCGAACCAGAACGAGGTTTGCACGGAGGTGTCGCCCACCCGTATCAGCCAGTAGCCGGGCACGGACATCATCAGGTGCCCGAAAAAGGCACCGACGGCCAGCCCGACGATGATGAGGAGAACGAGCTTTCTCATGCCTCACCTCCGTTTTCGTTGCGCGACTCATAGCGGTTGTCGATGAACTCGCTAAGCGCTTGCTGAGAGCCGCTGATATCGGGAAGTTCCGGCGTTACCTGAGTCTGCTTGAGCTCTTCTAGGCGCTCGATAACGCTTTGGGTTTCGCTGCGCGAAGTGTCGTAGTAGCCGTTAAGTAGCGTCAGTGCTTTATCGAGGCTGGCTTCAAACAGTGCTTGCTCCTCTTTGAGCAGGGCTAACTGCGATTGCTCAAGGATTAAACGCAGGCTCTGGCGCAGGTACGACTCTTGCTCCGGCGTGATCAACGCCTCAAGCGCTTCGTCGTGCTCGCGGATGACCACCAGCTCTTTTAGCTCTTCGCCAAAACGTGCCAGCTGGCGCTGGAAGGTGCCGGTGGGCGGCTCTTCTATCTTAGACGTGACCGGCTCAGCGTCGACGACTTCTTGGTCTAAACGCAGCGTGGCGATACGCTCTTGCTGCGCATTTAGCGCTAGGTAAATACCGGTACGGTCAACGCGCGGCACGGCGTCGAGTGCAGCCAGTTCACTGGCAATTTCGCGGCGAATCGGGGTGAGTGCCGGGTTGTCGGCATCGGCTAAGCGCTCGTCGGCGGTGCGAAGAAGCGCGGCGGAACCTTCGACATCGCGCTCAAGCTGCAGGCGCTGATTGGCGAGGCGCAAAAGATAGGCCGCTTCGGCATGTAGCCACTCGCGCTCGTCGGTATCTTGCTCTTGAGAGAGCTGGCTGAGCACGTCATCCAAGGTGCCGTTGACCTCAGAGCGATAGCTTGAAAAGTCGCTACGCAGCTCGCTAACGGTATCGTCGAGCGTTTGGTTACGCTGCTCTTCGGCGCTTTCAAGGCGCGATTCGAGTTCGCTGAGCGCATCTTGCGAGGCGCTATTGCTTGCCTGTTGAGAGATCTCATCAATACGCTGCTGCTGATTCTCCAAGCGCTGCCAACCTTGCCAGGCGAGCCACGCCAGGGCAATCGCTAGGAGAATCACCAGGATGATCGCCACGATACCGCCTTTGCCGCCGCCACCGCTTTTGCTTTGGGGGGAACTGGCGGGGGGCGGTGTGCTGCTTGAAGCGCTGCCGCTGGTTTTATTGGCTGACGCTTGGCCTGATGCACCACTTGCAGGAGCGGCTTTCGTGGGGGACTTGGCGGCGGCGTTTTTGTCGCTAGCGCTGCGCTGCGCTTTATTATCCGCCTCTTTGCTATCCGGTTTATTGCCAGAAGGGCGCGCGCTTTCCGTATTTGAGCTCGTATTATTGGCTGAGCTCGAGGTGTTGGACGCTGGCTTATTTGAGCCCGCGCTATTTTTACTCGAGTTATTGGCACCGGTTTTGGCCGTGTTGGCGCTTGCCGTATTGCCGCTGTTCTTAGCGCCACCGGCTTTCGGTTGGCTGTTCGACGACGCGGCGGACGCCTTCTGCGTATCGTCCTGATCGTTAGGTTGTTTGCTCATCTGTCGCTAGCCCTTGTTAAGTTCCTTGATCGACATCGGTCCCCGGCGGGTTACAGGCCCGAGCCAACGCGGCTGTCAGCGCAGCCGGTGTTGCTCCTGACGCTACCGTAGGGGCTCGAAAGCCCAGTGTTTCAGCCAGTGTAGCCAAACGGCGACTGGAAACGATTAGCGGTTGGTTCAAGGCTGCCTGATTGCACCATTTTGCCAGATGTTGCAGCTGTTCGCCGCTGGTAACAATCAACGCCTGATAATTCCCCTGGGTTAGCCGCGTTTTTCCGCTGTTATCAGGCGGTGCATAGACGCGGCGGTAGACGCTTGCACGGGTGACATTGGCACCGCGCGCGCTGAGCGTATCGGCCAGCAGTGCCCGACCGCCATCCCCGGCGACGATTAACACTTTTTGCCGGTCAACGTGCTGTAGTGATGGCAGCGCGAGCAGTGCCTCGCTGGTATCTTCGCCGCTGTTTGCCGGTACATGGACCCGCACGCCTAGTTTCGCGTAAAGCGTTTGCGCCGTGGCGCTGCCGACACTGTAGTAGTCAATACCGATGGGCAGTTGAGGCCAGTAGCGGTCGAGCGCGGCACTTAAGCAATCAGCGGCGAAGGGACTGACGACGATGATTTTTTGATACTGATCAATATCTAGCCACAAGCTTCGTAACGCCGGGTCTTCGGGCAGTGCTTCTAGCTGTATCACGTCAAGCGGCTCCACGGCGAAGCCGCGCTGCTCAATCGCGTCAGCGAGTACCGCGCCGCGCTCGCCGGGGCGAGTGATCAGTACCGGTGGCATCACTGGCTACCGTAAACCTCAGCAAGAATATCGCCCGCGCCGAGATCGAGTAGCTCATCGGCCA
>JBNJFC010000032.1:13255-16696 GCA_051746485.1 Pseudomonadota bacterium | reverse complement strand
GAATTATTGAGATAGAGGCGGAGATAGTGAAAACAGTGTGGGCATCCTGCATTAACTGACCGGTTTTGTCACATCGGTAACGCGCCGGGTGAGTCACAGCCACCTCCGTGCTAGGCTTTGGCGCTGTTTTAATCGAATAGCACGGCCAGGTTTTGCCGTGCGCAATGAGACACTTAAAGAGGCGTGACGGCCATGCATCTGCATATTATCGGGATTTGCGGCACTTTTATGGGCAGCTTGGCACTTCTTGCTCGCGAGCTTGGCTATCGCGTCAGTGGCTCGGACGCTAACGTTTACCCACCAATGAGCACGCAGCTAGAAGAGGCCGGCATTACCTTGCAAGAGGGCTATCGCGCCGAGAACCTAGCGCCATCGCCGGATGCGGTCGTCGTGGGCAATGCGCTCTCGCGCGGCAACGCCGAAGTCGAAGCGCTTTTAAACAGCGGCTTGCCTTATACCTCCGGCGCGCAGTGGCTCGCCGAGCACGTGCTGCCGGGGCGCAAGGTTATCGCAGTGGCGGGCACGCACGGCAAAACCACCACCGCGAGCCTTTTAGCGTGGCTTTTGGAGAGTGCAGGATTAAAGCCTGGGTTTTTGATTGGCGGTGTGCCGCGCAATTTTGGTGTTTCTGCCCGCCTTGGCGACAGCCATTCGCCCTTTGTGGTGGAAGCGGATGAATATGACACGGCGTTTTTCGATAAGCGCTCTAAGTTCGTGCATTACCGCCCGCAGATCGCGGTGTTAAATAACTTGGAGTTTGATCACGCCGATATTTTCCCGGATTTGGGGGCGATTGAGCGCCAGTTTCACCATCTTGTACGCACGGTGCCAAGTCAGGGGCAAATATTAGTGGCGGACGATCAGCCAGCGCTTGAGCGGGTGCTGAAACAGGGCGTTTGGACGCCGCTTGCGCATTTTGGTGGCGAGCCCAGTAGTGCATGGCAGCTGGTGTTAGAGCGTGAAGACGCGAGCCGTTTTCAAGTGATCAGGCGCAGTGATAGCGGCGAAGAAGATGCCGTGGTGGATTGGTCACTCACCGGTGAGTATAACGCCCGCAATGCGCTGGGTGCGCTGGCCGCGGCTTCTGCCTGTGGGGCTGATCTTGCCCGCAGCTGCGCCGCGCTATCGCGGTTTGAAAATCCCAAGCGGCGCCAGGAGGTGCGCGGGGAAATCAATGGTATTCAGGTGATCGATGACTTTGCGCATCATCCTACGGCGATTGCTGCGACGCTAAACGGCTTGCGCGCCGCGACGACGAAAGGGCGGCTATTGGCGGTGATCGAGCCGCGCTCTAACACCATGCGCTTAGGGGCGATGAAAAACCAGCTGAATGATAGCGTGGCGGCGGCGGATCATGCGTTCTGGTATCAGTCACCCGGGCTTGATTGGTCCATTGCCGAGCTAATCGCGCCGCAAGGTAAGAAAGCAAGTGGGTATGATGACATCGATTCGCTCGTACAGGCGGTACTCACACAGGCGTCACCCTTGGATCGTATCGTGGTGATGTCCAATGGGAGCTTTGGCGGCGTTCATGAGCGTTTATTAACGGCGCTCGCCGAGCGAGTTCAGCAGGGTAAGGAGTAGCGAATGGCAGCCTTTAAACCGCCAGTGACCGTGGCGTTAACCGGTGCTTCCGGCGCGCAGTATGGGTTGCGTTTGATCGATGTGCTCGTTCAGACGCAGCACGAGGTGTGGGTGATGATCTCGAAAGCCGCGCATATGGTGATTGCGACCGAGACTGATATTTCCCTGCCTGCCCAGCCGCAGCGCCTCACTCAAGCGCTACTTGAGCGCAGCGGCGGCGTTGACGGGCAAATCCGCTGTTTTAGCCGTGAAGATTGGATGGCGCCGGTCGCTTCTGGTTCAGGGGCGCCGTCTGCCATGGTGATCTGCCCGTGCTCGACCGGCACGCTTTCTGCCGTGGCGACAGGGGCGAGCAATAACTTGATCGAGCGCGCGGCGGATGTCGCGATCAAAGAGCGTCGTACATTGGTCATGGTGCCGCGCGAAACACCGTTTTCGCCGATTCACCTAGAGCATATGCTGACGCTTAGCCGCTTAGGCGTTGTGGTGCTGCCCGCGGCCCCAGGGTTTTACCACCAGCCCACCTGCATTGATGATTTAATTGATTTTATCGTAGCGCGGATTCTCAATCAGCTGGGCATTCAGCACGCCTTGGTGCCCCGCTGGGGTGAGGGAAAAACCACACAGGGAACTTAATCATGCTGTCATGGGCCATGCTCTCGGTTTTTGTGCCGACGTTTCTGCTTGTTTCGCTAACCCCCGGTATGTGCATGACCTTGGCGATGGTGTTGGGGATGACCCAGGGCGTCAAGCGCACCCTATGGATGATGATTGGTGAGTTGCTCGGGGTGGGATTGGTGGCGGCGGCAGCCGGGGCGGGTGTCGCGGCGCTAATGCTCAAGCACCCTGAAGTTTTTGCGATTTTCAAATGGGTGGGTGGGGCGTACCTCGCCTACTTGGGTGTGATGATGTGGCGCTCCCGCGGGAGGATGGCGATCCCGAGCGAGCTAGATACAGGCCCACTGGCGGGACGTTGGCAACTGGCGATGCAAGGCTTCGTAACGGCAGTGGCCAACCCTAAAGGCTGGGCATTTTTTATGGTGCTGTTGCCGCCGTTTCTGGATGGGACAAAGCCGTTGGCGCTGCAATTAAGCGTGCTGATCGCGGTGATTTTAATCATTGAATTTGCCAGCATGTTGATTTATGCCACCGGCGGTAAAACACTACGGCGCGTATTGGGTAAAAGCGGTAACGTGCGCCTCCTTAACCGCATCGCCGGAACGCTGATGATTGGGGTGGGGCTATGGCTGGCGCTAGGCTAGTGGAAGGGCCGCTATTGAAGCCTAAACCGGCGGCAGCAGACCAGCGCGGGCGCTGATGAGTATCAGCGATGCCACACTGAGCAACCGCCACGGGCAGGGGCGTAGAGAGGGGCGGGGCTGCTGCTGCCAGTAAAGCCGCGTGAGCGCACAGACGATTAACCCCAGTAGCGCACCTCCCACCAAGTCGCTAAACCAGTGTACGCCAACCACCAGCCGCGATAACGCCATGGGTAGCGCAAACGCTAGCGCTACCCAGTAAGCCCAAAAACGCTTCTGGCGAGGCATTTCGGCCGCCACGAACGCTGCTGTCAGCCCAAATAGCACCACGGCTGTCGACGTGTGGGCGCTAGGGTAAGAGTACGAACCCATCAGATAGTCCGGTGTGTCTGGGCGTGAGCGCTCAAACAGCCCTTTACCCACGACATTAAGCAAGGCGACGCCAGCGAAGGCGCCACACCAGTGCAACAGAGCATCCCACCTCTTACCCATCACTATCCACGTCGCCCACGGCAGCGTTAAGACAATAATGCCCAAGGTGTCGCCGATACGCGCAAAAATATTACCGACGGCGACAGAAACATCGCTTTGCAGCCGG
>JBNJFC010000032.1:0-13155 GCA_051746485.1 Pseudomonadota bacterium | reverse complement strand
CACGTCGCCCACGGCAGCGTTAAGACAATAATGCCCAAGGTGTCGCCGATACGCGCAAAAATATTACCGACGGCGACAGAAACATCGCTTTGCAGCCGGGTTAGCAGTTGCTGAACGAATAGATCCATCTCCAGCGGCCCATCGTGGCCGATCACCAGAAGTGTCCACCCGGACAGGCTACCCACTGCGATCACCAGCAGAAGGAGAGAGGCCAGCGGAACATCGCCGGATTGGCTCATGGCGAGCCAGGGTCGGCGTAGCAGGGGCAAGCGACGAATGCTAACGACTATCGCCCGATAAAGCCTGCCATCCCTCGAAGCCTGTTGCCGCCCCCAGGAAAAAAACATGGCAAGAACGACGATAATCGTGCCGAGTATGAGTAGCGCGGTCTCCAGACCGGGTGGAAGCATTAAATGTTGTTGCCAAGTGCGGCCCAGTAAGTAGCCGGGTAGCACATAAGCGGGCGCCCATAACACGGCAGAGGCGAGGTTGGCCCAGATAAAGGTGCGCGGCGGCATCCGCATCATGCCGGCTACCAATGGAATAATCGGCCGCACCGGTCCCACGAAACGGCCAATAAAGACCGACCATGCGCCATAGCGCTCAAAGAAGCGCGTCCCTCGGGCCAGCCATTCGGGATGCTGGGATAATGGCCAGCGCTGTGTGACCTGCTCGCGATGTTTAAAGCCCAGCGCATAACTGATGCCGTCGCCTAGAATAGCGCCTATAAAGGCGGCGCCGATTAACCACGCCAAGGCGATATCCTGGTGTCCCGCCAAGGAGGCAGCGCTAGTGATTAACACCACGCCCGGCACCAGCAGACCCACGAGGGCAAGCGATTCTACTAATGAAATGGCCAGCACTGCGCAAAGTAACAGGGGGGGATTAAGCGTCAATGAATGGAGCGTGTCGACAAGCGGCAAGGACTTCTCCTGCGGCAGGTAAGTATAGTCGGATAGGTAGGCTAAACGCTGGAGAGGCTAGTGACGCGGGCTTCAAGGCGTTGGACAAAATGCTCAAATGCCTCTTGAGCGCGAGGTAAACAGGCGGCAATGCGAACTTCGACTTGGCCCGTTTCGACCAGTACGCAGCGTGAAATGGCGCGTTGTAGTCGCTCACGCACTAGGAGCGCGCCGCTTTCGCTGGTATCCGGCAAGACTAACCAGAATGAGGCGCTATCGGCACGGCCAAGAATGTCGTGGTCGCGACAATGGTGATTAACTTCATGGCATAGCGCTTCTAATAACGCGAGCTGGGCGCGATGGCCAAACTGCTCGCCGGCCATATCGAGCTGCGGCAAATGAACCACCAATACAGCCAGGCGGCGATTGAGTACCCCTGCACGCTGATATTCGCTGTTCAAGCGCGCGTATAAGGTGTCCCTGTGGAAAGCGTTACAATCGTCATCATTCGGGTCGGTGGCACGTAAAAGCGCTTGGCGCCGACCATGCTCCCAGCGCGGCAAGGCGAGTAAAAGCATCGCGACGCAGAGCCCGATAAACTCGTTTGGGGCAGCGTGATGTAACGGGGCTAACCACCACACCAGAGGAATCAGCGCCGCATTAAGAGCCAGCGCGGCCCAAAGGGGTAAAAGAATGAACGCCGCGGTCATTGGTAGTCCAAGCCATAATAAAGACGCTTCCGCGTATTGCGATAGTGAGTCAACAACCACAATATACGTGCTGGCAAGCAAGATCAGGCGAGGGACATAGGGCTTAAATCCTTTACCGATATGCATCAGAAGGGCGGTTGAGAGCAGCATCACGGCGAAGCTGGGGATGACCAAATCATGATAAGCGCCGACGGCATATAGCCATGTGGTGTAGCTTGCCATGAGCACCAAACTCGCGCTGTAGGCGAGCGTCATTAAGTGCCGTGGAATACGCTCACTCATACGGCCTCCTGAGCGCTGTTGGCTGGCTCGGAACGCGTGAGATTGCTTAAGTCGAGCGAGTCAGTTTCGATATCAATCAGCTCAATCGAACGGGTATCCGTGACATCGGGGAGCTCAGCGAGTAAGCGTTCGCGGCGCCCTGTGGCTCCTTTGGGCGAGCGGGATAGCAGTAATGTCGCGAGTGTCGTGTTATTAAGGCGGTAAACATTCTCGAAGTAATACGTCTGCTCACACAATTGGCGTGCGACGGGCCAGAGTTTTTGTCGCTTTACCCGCAGGATAAGCAGTTCGCCATGAATGCCTTCGCGCTCGCAGCGAGTCTGTTCTGTGGGAAGATCGCGTAACAATTGCTCGCGTGCCCACAAATTAAAACCCGGGATGAGCCGCAAACGCTGACGGATGGTGCCGTTCATGTCGGTCAATTGGCGTGCACGGGAAAGGGCTAAGAGGCTTAATATACCTAGTGAGAGCGCCATCAACCACGAGCTTGGTGGCGATAGCTGAGGCGTTATTAAAACCAAACTTAACGCCATACCGCTAACATTAAACGCCGCTACCCAGTTCATTTGCGGCAGCATAAATAAGGCTGCCCACGCCCAAATTAATAGGCTGTGGCGTTCCGGGGCGGCGGCGATAAGCCCGACTAAGAGAACCCCGGGAAGCAGTTGCCAAGGCACCCCGCGTGCGCGACGATGGCTGAAATCCAGCAGCATGGCGGTCATTAGTAGCCACCCGACGGAAAGCCATAGTACCAGTGCAACCTTAGGCGGCGCTGCCGCTGTCCAGAGGGCTAGCACCACCGCCACGACGAGCAAATTGCCGCGCAGGAGTTGGATTTTGTATTTACTTTGCATGGTGCCTTACTATTGACCCCTTGCGATTATAGTGCGCGATGCCATGGTTACCCCGCATCATACTTACTTCAAGGCACGCTGCCTAATATTGAGTAGGCGCTATTTATTAACCTAAGACTCACTGAATCTAAACGCACGGAGAGGGCATGAGCGTTCCTACATCGTTTCCTAACCCAGCTGTTGAGTTAACCGCCGATATTCCGGCGTATATGCGTGCCGTCGGGGAGGCTGCCCGTAATGCAGCGAGCGCATTACGCCGTGCTGACACCGGGTGCAAAAACCGCGCCTTGGCTGCAATGGCCAAGCGCCTAAACGCTGCCCGTGAAGACGTGTTGGAGGCCAACGCCCTAGATATGCAGCGCGGCCGTGATAATGGCTTAGACCCGGCCCTGCTTGACCGGCTAGCCCTTAACGATGCACGTATCGATGCCATGGTCGAAGGGCTTAATCAAGTGGCCGCTTTGCCCGACCCGGTAGGTGAAATTGATGGCCTGCGTGCACGCCCAAGCGGCATTCAAGTGGGGAAAATGCGCGTGCCGCTCGGTGTCATCGGCATTATTTACGAATCACGCCCCAACGTCACGATGGAAGCGGCAAGCCTGTGCTTGAAATCGGGCAATGCCTGTATTTTGCGCGGCGGCTCCGAGGCGGCGGCGTCGAATGCCGCGCTGAGCGCGTGTATTCAAGCGGGGCTTGCCGATGCAGGCCTCCCAGCAGGCAGTGTGCAAGTGGTTGCAACGACTGACCGCGCCGCGGTGGGCGAGCTTATCAGCATGCCGGAATTTGTCGATGTAATTATTCCGCGGGGTGGAAAATCCCTGATTGCGCGTATTTCCCGTGAGGCGCGAGTACCGGTAATCAAGCACTTGGATGGTGTGTGTCACGTTTACGTCGATGCGACGGCGGATCTGGATAAAGCCCGCGCAATTTCCCTTAATGCCAAAACGCATCGCTACGGTACTTGCAACACTATGGAAACGCTTCTGGTGGATGCGAAAATCGCTGAAGCGTTGCTACCGGAATTGGCACGTGCCTATGCCGAGCACAGCGTTGAGCTGCGTGGCTGCGAGCGCACGCAAGCGCTTGTGCCCGATGCGCTACCGGCAAGCGCTGAGGATTGGGGCGAAGAGTACTTGGCCCCCGTGCTGGCGATTAAAATCGTCGATGGCATTGATGAAGCCATCGCGCACATTGAGCGCTACGGCTCGCACCACACCGATGCCATTGTGACGGAAAACTACACACTGGCGCGTCAGTTTATGGCTGAAGTTGACTCAAGTTCTGTAGTGGTTAACGCCTCCACCCGCTTTGCTGACGGCTTTGAGTACGGCTTGGGTGCCGAGATCGGTATCTCTACCGACAAGTTACACGCGCGTGGCCCGGTGGGGCTGGAAGGCCTGACAACCCAAAAATACGTGGTGTTAGGCGATGGCCAGGTGCGGCAATGACAGCACCCGCACGCCCTCAGCGCATAGGGATGTTTGGCGGCACGTTCGACCCGGTGCACCTTGGCCACTTACGTAGTGGCGTAGAGCTCTGTGAAGCCCTTGAGCTGGATCAATTGCACATGATGCCAGCACCTCAGCCGCCGCTACGTGACCGCCCCCAGGTCTCGGCTGAGCAGCGTCTAGCGCTTCTCAAGGCGGGGATTGGCGATACGCCACGTCTAGTAGCGGATGATCGCGAGCTTCGCCGCGAAGGCCCTTCTTACAGCTTGCTCACACTCGAAGCGTTACGTAGCGACTATGGCGTGGAGGCGCGCTTAATCATGGCCCTGGGGCAGGATGCCTTTTTGAAACTGGCCGACTGGCATCAACCCGAGCGTCTATTTGAGTTAGCGCATATCGTGGTCATGGACCGCCCGGGCTATTCTCCAGAGCGTTCGCAGGCACTTTTGGAACTGCTCGCCGGGCGTGAAGTCAATAACGTGGCGGAGTTAATGGCAGCGCCACACGGGGGGGTGCTGTCGGTGACACTGCCCTCGCCGATGGGGATCTCCGCGACGGGCATTCGGCGCCGTTTAGCCAACAGGGGTAGCGTGCGCTATTTACTACCCGAAGTGGTAGAACGTGAAATCGAGCACCAAAGCCTTTATCGGTTGCCTGAAAGCGGCAGATAAGCGTAAATACGCGCCCTTTAATAAGCGCTGGCAGTCATTGAATAAGTGGTTACAATGGCCAGCTTTACATCCCACCCCATGCGGTTGGTACTTAGGAGACATGCACATCGATACTCTGAAAAAGCTAGCAATTGAGGCGCTAGAAGAACTCAAAGCCCGCGATATTACGCAACTTGACGTGGCAAAACTTACTGATGTCACGGATCTTATGGTCATTGCCAGTGGCACCTCAACGCGCCATGTCTCAGCATTGGCGCAAAATATCGTCGAAAAAGCGAAAGCCGAAGGTTTACAACCCCGTGGTGTTGAAGGCGGGAACAACGCTGACTGGGTGCTGGTCGACCTTGGCGACATTATCGTGCACATCATGCTCCCCGAGGCGCGTGCGCTTTATGATCTTGAACGCCTGTGGGCGGACTTGCCTGCCGATAGCACTGTCGCCCATGAACTGGTGCGCGAACGGATGGAAGATCAGGTCTCAACGTCATGAAAATCCGCCTACTTGCGGTGGGCAGCAAAATGCCCGCCTGGGTAGAAGAGGGTGTTGAGACCTACCGTAAGCGGCTGCCGCGTGATTTTAGCCTTGAGGTAGAAGAGATTCCCTTGGGGCAGCGTGGTAAGAATGCGGACATCGCAAAAGCGCGCGGGCAAGAAGCTGAACGTATTCGTCAAAAGCTTAAAGGCGATGAATACTTGGTGGCACTAGAAGTGAAGGGAAAACCTTGGTCCACACAGACATTGGCCCAGGAGGCTGATCAGTGGCGGATGTTAGGAAAAGACATCGTGCTTCTCGTCGGCGGACCTGATGGATTAGACCCTTCGCTTTCCGCAAAGGCAGATAAAGCTTGGTCGTTATCGCCCTTAACGCTGCCACACCCACTGGTCCGCATCATGCTGGCTGAGCAACTTTACCGCGCTTGGACCTTGCTCGTGGGTCACCCTTATCATCGCTAACGCCGTAGATAGCGCCCCAATGGCGGGCGTTTTGGATCGTTTTGAGACCTATCCGCCCTATGCCTCAGCGCTTTGACAGATTAAAAAACAGTGAGCACGAGCTGCGTATTTTTCGTGTTCGCGCGCTGCTTGCACTGCTAGTGGTGACGGTAATGACGGCGCTTCTGATGGGGCGGCTCGCCTATCTTCAAGTCGTACAACACGACCTTTATAGCACGCGTTCAGAAAAAAACCGCGTGCGGGTCGAGCCGTTACCGCCCACGCGCGGGCTGATTTATGATCGCAATGGCGTGCTGTTGGCAGAAAACCGCCCGACCTACAATTTGACGATTGTGCGCGAGCGGGTCGACGACTTGGATAAAACCCTCGCGCTTTTGATCGAACTGCTCAATTTACCTGAAGAAGACGTGGAAGCGTTTCATCTTCGCTCCCGCCAGCGCCAGCGTCCTTTTCAGCCGGCGCTGCTGATTAGCGATTTAAGCGAGGAGCAAATCGCCCAGCTGGCGGTTAATCGTCATCGTTTGCCGGGCGTTGAAGTGGAGGCACAGCTTTTGCGTTACTACCCAGACGCCGAGGTGATGGCGCACGCGCTGGGCTACGTCGGCCGCATCAATGAGGAAGAGCTCAAAGCGTTGGATTCAGGTAGCTACGCCGGTACACACTTTATAGGGAAAACCGGCGTTGAGAAGTTCTATGAACACGAGCTTCATGGCGAAGCTGGACTGCGTAAAGTGGAAACCAATGCCCGTGGCCGAGTACTAAGCGAGCTAGGGAGAACCGACCCAACGCCGGGCAAAAACCTTACGCTAACGCTGGATAAAGAGCTTCAAATGCTAGCGTATGATTTGCTTGACGGTCGGCGTGGTTCGATTATTGCGATTGAGCCGCAAAGCGGTGACATTCTCGCGATGGTTTCGGCACCCGGTTTTGATAGCAATCAGTTCGTCACCGGCATCGACGTCGCCTCGTATCGGGGGCTTCAGCAAGACCTTGATTTGCCTCTGTTTAACCGGGCAATACGGGGGCATTACCCCCCGGGCTCGACGATTAAGCCGTTTTTGGCTTTGGCGGCGCTGCGAGAAGGCACGGTGACACCGGATACCACGATCAATGACCCGGGGTATTTTCAGCTACCCAATGACTCGCGCCGTTACCGCAACTGGTTGCGTTGGGGGCATGGCCGGGTAGACCTTGAGCGTTCCATCGCCGTTTCCAATAATACGTTTTACTATTCGCTGGCCCATGATTTGGGCATCGATAGGCTGCACAAACAGATGACGGCGTTCGGCTTTG
Source organism: Pseudomonadota bacterium (assembly GCA_051746485.1). Classification (GTDB taxonomy): domain Bacteria; phylum Pseudomonadota; class Gammaproteobacteria; order Pseudomonadales; family Halomonadaceae; genus Vreelandella. Next base: position 6,041 of record JBNJFC010000032.1, on the reverse strand, counting down.
GCCAGCGCGTCGCGCATGACGTACAAGGTGAGAGCGACGGGTTGATGCCTTCGCGGGAGTGGAAGCGCGAGCGTTATAATCAGCCCTGGTACCCTGGGGAAACGTTGTCAGTGGGTATCGGCCAAGGCTATTGGCAGGTGACGCCGCTACAACTGGCCACCGCCACGGCGACGCTGGCGAATCACGGCGATTGGGTCAAGCCGCGCTTGGCCAGAGAGCTGGGTGAGGCGCCCATCCCGACAGCATTACCCGATACACCTCAAGATATTGAGTTGGCACAAGATAGCTGGTGGGACACTGTCTTCAGCGGTATGGAAAAAGTGTTGAGTGGGCATGAAGGCACAGCACGACGTACCGGTGTGGGCTTGGAGTACCGGATGGGGGGGAAATCGGGCACGGCACAGGTTTTCTCGCTAGGGCAAGACCAGCGTTACAACGCGGATGAGCTTCAGGAGCGTCTACGCGATCACGCGCTGTTTATAGCCTTTGCTCCGCTGGAAGACCCGCAAATTGCTGTCTCTGTCATTGTGGAAAATGCCGGTGGTGGGAGTACTCATGCCGCCCACTTAGCACGCGCGATGACGGATGCGTGGCTTCTTGAAGATGAAGCGCCCGACGTTGATGACGTTCGAGAGACGTTGGAAAGCAGCAACGCCGATATAGAGGGGCAGTAACGTATGTCGTGGTTGACATTGACACGTGGGTTACGTCGCTATCCGGTGCGACCGCCTGATAGCGGCATGGCGCGGCGCAAAAGCATTTGGGAACGGATACACCTCGACCCCTGGCTCATTGGCCTTCTGCTGGTGTTGATGGCGGTAGGTCTCGTGGTTTTGTACAGCGCGTCCGGCCAGCGTATTGCAATCGTGTATGCACAAAGTATTCGTTTTGGCGTTGGGTTGGTGGGTATGGTGATTATTGCCCAGTTTTCTCCCCGAACCTTTCTACGTTGGGCGCCAGTGGCGTATGGGGTTGGGGTTTTAATGCTGCTGGCGGTAGAGTTTTTCGGCGATATGGGGATGGGGGCTCAGCGCTGGCTGGTCATTCCCGGTGTGGTGCGTTTTCAGCCATCAGAGTTGATGAAATTGGCGGTTCCGCTAATGGTGGCGGCCTACTTAAACCGCTGCGAGCTCCCGCCTAAACTGCGTGATATCCTGGTCTGTGCCGGGCTCATTGGCCTGCCGGTGATGCTGATTGCTACCCAGCCGGATTTGGGTACGTCGCTTTTGGTCGCCAGTGCCGCCATTATTGTGGTGCTATTGGCGGGGTTATCCTGGCGGCTTATAGGCTTGGTGACTGTGATGGCGGCCTCTGCATTACCACTTCTGTGGATGAACCTGCATAACTATCAGCGCCAGCGCGTGCTCACATTTTTGAATCCCGATAGTGATCCGCTTGGCGCTGGCTGGAACATCATTCAATCGACCACGGCGATTGGCAGCGGCGGTCTTTGGGGCAAGGGGTGGCTTGAAGGTACTCAGTCACAGCTGGAGTTTTTACCCGAGCGTCACACCGACTTCATCTCCGCTGTGCTGGGCGAGGAGTTTGGCTTAGTGGGGATGCTGGCGGTGCTTACCCTTTACTTTATGATTGTCTGTCGCGGTTTGTGGCTTTCAGGGGCATCCCAAGATACTTTCGGCCGCTTGGTGGCGGGAAGTATTATTCTCACCTTTTTTATCTATGTCTTTGTTAATGTCGGTATGGTCAGCGGCATTTTGCCCGTAGTGGGGGTGCCGCTGCCTTTGATTAGCTTCGGCGGCACATCCAGCGCGACGTTGTTGGCAGGGTTTGGGATTTTGATGTCGATACATGCGCATCGCCGGCTTTTGTCGCGCTAATGGGAGTCAATAGTCAACTACCTCTCCCTGAAGGGAGAGGCTTGTAACAACAAGCCCGGTTGACCAGGGAGAGCGGTAACCAGCCCGCTACGTTGATAACAGGTCGCCAAGACCCACCGGTAGGTGCTTCCTCAGCCTGCCGCTCTGGAAGGTCAGGATCATGCTGCGGTACGCCGCCTGGGCGCAAGGTAAAACGCTGAAGGTTTTGATCGCTGCTGACAGCGGTATTGTTGGCAGGAGCCGGTTATCGACATTCCCGAGGGGAGACGGGGCGCAAGCCCCGCGACACCAGACCCGTAAGGGTTCTATTTTAGGAGGAAATCGCATGGCGGTTTTCGTATTGGACAAACACAAACAGCCGCTCATGCCGTGCAGCGAAAAGCGCGCCCGGTTGCTGCTGGAACGCGGTCGCGCCGTGGTGCATAAGCGCTACCCCTTCACCCTTCGGCTGAAAGATCGGGTGGGCGGCGACACTCAACCACTTCGCCTGGGCATCGACCCGGGCAGCAAGACCACGGGGCTGGCGCTGGTGCGCGAATCGGACGGTGAGCAGCGGCATGTGCTGTGCCTGTTTGACCTGATCCATCGCGGCTTCCAGATCAAAAAAGCGTTGGAGCAGCGTCGCGGGTTTCGGCGGCGTCGCCGGACAAAGAACCTGCGCTACCGCGCCCCACGCTTTGATAACAGGATGCGAAAAGCGGGTTGGTTGCCACCGAGCTTGCAGCATCGGGTGGATACGGTCATGGCGTGGGTGGAGCGGCTAAGCAAGCTGGTGCCGATCACCGCGATCAATCAAGAGTTGGTGCGTTTTGATACGCAAAAGCTCGACAACCCCGAGATCAGCGGGGTGGCATATCAGCAAGGCACCTTGCTCGGCTACGAGGTGCGCGAGTACCTGCTGGAAAAATGGGGTCGGGAGTGCGCGTACTGTGGCACCGCAGATACGCCGCTGGAGATCGAGCATGTGGTGCCGCGTTCGTGCGGCGGCTCGAACCGCGTCAGCAACTTGACGCTGAGCTGCCATGACTGCAACCAGGCCAAGGATGCGCTGTCATTGACGGTCTTTTTTGCCGACGAAAAAGGGTTAAAGAAGCGCCTGAAAGCCAACGGCCTGACGGCGGACGCACGGCTGGAGCGCGTGCAACGTCAGCTTAAGCAACCGCTCCGCGATGCCAGTGCGGTCAATGCCACGCGTTGGGCGCTTTTCCATGCCCTCAAGGCCACTGGCGTGCCGGTGACAGTGACCAGTGGTGGCCGTACCAAATACAACCGCCAACGCCTCGATATCCCCAAAACTCACGCTCTGGACGCAGCCTGTGTCGGCGTTTTCGACACGCTGCATGACTGGGCAGTGCCGTCACTAACCATCAAGGCCACCGGGCGCGGCAGCTATCAGCGCACCCGTCTGACCAAGCACGGCTTTCCGCGTGGTTTTTTGATGCAGCAAAAGCAGGTGCAGGGGTTTCAAACAGGCGACATGGTGAAAGCCATCGTGCCCACCGGCAAAAAAGCCGGTACGCATACCGGCCGTGTCGCGGTGCGCAAAACCGGCAGCTTCAACATCCAGACCCAGCAGGGTGCTGTGCAAGGAATTTCGCACAAACACTGCACCCTGATCCAACGAGGCGATGGCTACGGCTACCAGCTCGCACCATCTATTAACCAACCAAAGGGAGGAGCGGGACAGGCGGTGGCGTGATGCAGGTCGCCCTGTGGGCGACGCGCTATCCCTCCCGGCACTGAAAGTACCGGCTATCCCGCGCAAAAACTGATGAAAACGGCCAGTAAGCAGCGAGCAAAACGCTTTGCGTTAAGCGCGGTGGTAACAGGATGGATGGGGTTGAGTATGGCTACCAGCCTGGCAGAGGCTCAGAGCTTTCACCCGCGTGATAATGCTGATACCGAGGCGTTGGTCGAGGAACTCGTTGAGCAAGGATTGCCTGCCGAGTGGTTAACCCATACGCTTGACCAGGCGACGTTTCGCCAAGAGGTGCTGGATGCGATGGCCGGCGCGGCCGAGCGGCGGCTGGAATGGCACGAGTATCGCGACATCTTTCTCACTGAGCAGCGTATCGATGAAGGTGCCGCGTTTCTGCGCCAACACCATGAAACGCTAGAGCGCGCGGATGCTGAGTACGGCGTGCCGGCTGAGATCATCACCGCGATTATTGGGGTGGAAACCTACTATGGACGTTATAAAGGCCGCCACCAAGTGTTGGATTCACTGGCGACATTAGCGTTTCATCACCCGCAGCGCGGCGCGTTTTTTCGCGGTGAACTCGCGGCTTTTTTGCGTATTGCCCATGAGCAGGGGGTCGACCCCGCTGAGTTAACCGGCTCTTATGCAGGTGCGATGGGGTTCCCGCAATTTATTCCCACCAGCTACCAAGCTTACGCGGTCGATTTCGATGGCGATGGGCAGCGTGACTTGTGGAGCAATCCAGTGGATGCCATCGGCAGCGTGGCCAACTACTTTGCCGAGCATGGTTGGCAGGCAGATGAGCCGATTTACCAGCGTGCCGACATTTCGTCTGCCGGGGAAAAAGCTCAAGCTGACATTCTCTTTAATCAAGTTTCAACCCCTGCCACTACACTAGCGCAAGCGGAAACCGCAGGGCTGCGTCCAGTGGGAGAGGGTACGGACGCGTTTTTATCTCGTCAGGATAACCGCGTGGTGCCGTTACGTTTGACATTGGAGGATGGTAGCCAAGCGTATTATCTCGGGGGCTTTAATTTCTACGTGATAACGCGTTATAACCATAGCCATCTCTATGCAATGGCGGTAGCAACACTGGCCGATGCGATTGCAAACGCGCATAAGACGCAGCAAGAGGGCAAGCAATGAGCAGGCAGCCTGAGATGAGTAAAGTATGCCGGGTAAGCAAGTCGGCGCCGTTAGTGTTGTTACTCTTGGCCTTGTTCTTGAGCGGTTGTGCAAGCCGGGATACCCCACGCACCGAACGCACAAACAATGCAGGATTACAACAAACCGAGCAGGCGACCCCTGCGGACAGCGATGGCCGCTATGCTTTGAGTGGTGATGCCTACCCGCTCGACCCGCCCGATGTTTCTCGCGTGCCCGATGCCGAGCCTAGAGACGAGCCGCACTCTCGGGCTGGTAATCGCTCAAGCTATCAGGTATGGGGCAAAACGTACCGCGTACTGCCAGACTCAGCGGGGTATTCGCGAGAGGGGACTGCCTCTTGGTATGGTGAGAAATTTCACGGCTATGCCACCTCTAACGGCGAAATTTACGATATGTACAAAATGACCGCAGCGCATCGCTCGCTGCCGCTTCCGACGTTTGCCCGGGTGACGAGCCTGGATAACGGTAACTCGGTTATTGTGCGTGTTAATGATCGCGGCCCCTTCCATAGTGAACGGGAAATTGATCTTTCCTATGCCGCAGCGTCACGGCTAGGGTTTATCGACGAAGGCACGGGACGTGTGAAGGTAGAGGCTATCGACCCTAAGCGCTGGCAGGCTGCCACCTCTGAGAGTAAACCGGCGCCAGAGCCCGCGGCACGTGAGTCGGTAACCGAATCAGCAGAAGATACCGCCCCTTTTTATCTGCAAATTGCTGCCTTGGGTAGTGCAGAAAGTGCCGACCGGCTCAAAAATCAGCTGCAAAGCGAATTACGTCACGATGTGCGCGTTACTAACGAAGCCGATGTGTATCGCGTACAAGTCGGGCCGGTTAAGCGCCAACAAGATGAGCAGCCGCTGCGTGAATCGCTTCGTCAGGCAGGCTTTCCCCAACCCTTTATCGTGAGATAATGCATCTTTACTCTAAGTGAGAAAATATCCGTGATGAACGTTTTTAAGTTACGTCGTTTTTATTGTCGTTTTGGCTTTGGCTTACTCGCGCTGTTGATGACCGCTGTTGTGATGACCGCTGCTTTACCGGTTTCCGCGCAGGTGCTTCCCCAGCCGCAAACGATCATTCCCGCTTCGCCTCAGTTGGCAGCTAAATCGTGGATATTGATGGACGCCAACAGCGGGCACGTACTTGCAGAACATAACGCCGATCAGCGATTGCCGCCGGCGAGTCTAACCAAACTGATGACCGCGTTCTTGGTTGAGCGCGAGCTTAATCGGGGCACTATTGGTTTTGACGACATGGTGAGCGTGAGTGAAAAAGCGTGGCGCACTGGCGGCTCCAAGATGTTTATCGAAGTGGGCACGCAGGTCTCCGTTGAAGAC
>JBNJFC010000031.1:0-17155 GCA_051746485.1 Pseudomonadota bacterium | reverse complement strand
CGTGATTCCCCCCACTACCCCGCTGGTGCTGTGGCAAAACGGTTTTTTGGCACAGCCGCGTATTACACAGACATGGCCGGGGCCGGTGCTGTGCGCGACAACCACACAAGGTGCGTATTTAACCAGGGACGATGGCGTGGTACATGCAGGGCGCGGGCCGACGTTTGTAGGCAATTTAACCAATCAGCATGGCGCGCTGGCAGAAGCGCTGGCCGAAACGTTGTCGCAGGCACACTTTACTGCCTCAGCAGTCGACGATATCCGCCAGCGCTTATGGCAAAAGTTGGCGGTGAACGCTGCAATTAACCCCTTGGTGGCGCTGTATGAAGTGCGTAACGGCGAACTGCGCCATGAGGCGTATTCAGCGCATGTAGAAGCGGTGGTCAAAGAAGTCGCCTCAATCATGCAGGCTGAAGGCATTCAACCGCCAAAGGGGGAGCAAGGGGAACACGCTTGGTTGGCATTGGTATGGCAGGTAGTGGAGAACACCGCCAACAACAAGGCGTCTATGCTGCAGGATGTGGAGGTCAAGCGCCCCACTGAGCGGAGCGCAATTTTGGGGCCGTTAATGGAGAGTGCAAAACGCCACCAGCTCCCCTGCGAGGAACTGATGGCGCTCGATCAGCAGCTTGCCAAGAAAGAAACGGCTTATGCGTCTTTATCCTGATAGAACTGCATCAGGCTTGAGAAATCCAGCTTGCCGTTGCCATTGGCTTTGTGCAGATTAAACAGCGAGCGCGCGGCGGAGCCCATCGGCACCGGCGATGCGCTTAGCTGGCTGACATCCATGGCAAGGCCCAGGTCTTTGAACATCAAATCCACCTGGAAGCCGCCCTGATAGCCGTTGGAAGCGGGAGCATTCTCCATCACACCGGGGTATGGGTTATAGCCATTGAGTGCCCAGTTGCCGCCGGAGCTTTGCTTCATGATCTCGGAGAGTACCGCGGGGTCCAGGCCGTTTTTCACGCCCATATTGATCGCCTCGCAGGTGCCCGCCATCAAAATCGACAGCAGCATGTTGTTGCACACTTTCGCGATCTGCCCCGCGCCGTGCTCACCGGCGTGAAAGATGTTTTTGGCCATCGGCTCAAGTATCGGCTTGGCTTGGGCAAATTGCGCTTCGCTACCGCCGACGATAAAGGTGAGCGCACCCGCTTTAGCTCCACCTACCCCGCCGGAAACCGGGGCATCGACAAAACCGATGCCTTTTTCGGCGCCTGCAGTTGCGACGTCGCGAGCAGTATCGGCATCAATGGTTGAGCAGTCGATGACCAACGCCTCGGTGCTCAGCACATCAAATAACGGTGCGTCGCCATCGACATAAAGCCCGCGCACATGTTTACCCGCTGGCAGCATCGAAATGACGAAATCCGCGTCTTTAGCCGCTTCTTGTGCTGAGTTGGCTACGCTGCAGCCTTGCGATTTCGCCTCATCCAGCGCCTTTGACGAGAGATCAAAGGCACGCACTTCGTGGCCTGCCTTTGCCAAATTTGCCGCCATGGGGCCGCCCATGTTGCCCAGGCCGATAAATGCAATTGTTGCCATGGTGTCGCGTCCTTATTGTTGTCTGAGTTGGAATTACATGCGTGATGGGTCAGATCGATTTAATCGCCCAGATCCGCCAACGGGTTTTGCGCCCAAGGCTGAGTCAAAAGCCCGTCGATAAAGCTATCCTCTACCGCTGCCACATTAGAGTAGGTCCATTCAGGCTTACCGTCTTTATCCACCAGCAACGCGCGCACGCCCTCCGGGAACTCACGGTGGCGGCAGCACTGCACTGAGAGCGCAAGCTCCGATTGGAACACCTGCGCCAGCGACATGTATTTGGCCCGCTTGAGCTGTTCATCGATCAGTTTGACGGAAACAGGGCTACCGTGGGATAGCGTTTTCTGCGCTTTGCCGAACCACTTATCGTCACTCTCCACGGCGAGAATGGCCGCCACGGCTTGGTCGATGGTGTCGTGATCCATCAGCTCACGAATCAACGGGCTGAACTTGTAGACCGGCGCTTCCATCTCTTCAAATACCGGCTGAGACTCACGCTCTAGCTCGCGCAGTATTTTGTTTACCACCCCTTGGGCATCATCGGCTTGATCATCGTCGCCCCAACGCGCATGGGTAAGATGCTCAAACAACACCCCACGCTTATCGCTTGCAATCATACGGTCGGCAAGGCCTAAGTGATGGGCATCAAGCGCGTTGATCTGGCTACCTGTAAGCGCTAAAAAGCGCCCGGTGCCGTTAGGTAAACGGTTCAAAAACCAGCTGGCGCCGACATCCGGGTAAAGGCCGATGGTGACTTCCGGCATCGCTAAGCGCGAGGTTTCGGTCACGATACGATGGCTGCTGGCACTGAGAAGGCCCATGCCACCGCCCATCACAATGCCGTTACCCCAACAAATCACCGGCTTGGAGTAAGTGTGCAAACGGTAATCCAGCCGATATTCACGATCAAAAAACTGCTGGGGGAAATCTGGGTCGCCTTCGCCAATAATTGCTTTGTAGAGGTTGACGACGTCACCGCCGGCGCAAAACGCCTTCTCCCCGGCGCTATCGAGTAAAATCGCGACGATTTTATCATCCTGCTCCCAGCTTTCGAGCCGGGGCAGCATTTCGTCGATCATCTCAAGCGTTAGCGCGTTGAGCGAACGCTCGGCGTTGAGCTTAATCTCTGCGATGGCGTGACCATCTTGGGTCGGGTGTTCGGTAAAAATCACACTACTCATTCGGCGCTCCTTATGGGTTACGGGCTACCTGAGCTTATAGCTCGGTGGCACTATCCGCCAAGACGCGGCGAGAAATGATTAAGCGCATGATTTCATTCGTCCCTTCAAGAATGCGGTGAACGCGGGTATCGCGCACATAGCGTTCCATCGGGTATTCCTTGATGTAGCCGTTGCCACCGTAAAGCTGCAGCGCCTCATCGCAGACGTTAAAGCCCACGTCAGTGGCGAAGCGTTTGGCCATGGCGCAGTAGATCCCGGCATCGGTGTGGCCGGCGTCAAGCTTGGTCGCCGCTAGGCGCACCATCTGCCGCGCTGCAACCAGATCCGTCACCATATCCGCTAAGCGGAACTGTAATGCCTGGAAGTCTGCCAGTTTTTTACCAAACTGCTTACGTTCCCGCATATATTCGCGCGCTTTGTTAATCGCTTGCTGCGCCGTGCCGATGGAGCACGTAGCAATATTGATGCGGCCGCCGTCTAAGCCTTTCATGGCAATTTTAAAGCCGTCGCCTTCGTTACCTAGCATATTGATCGCCGGCACGCGGACGTCTTCAAAGGTAATCGTACGTGTCGGTTGGCTGTTCCACCCCATTTTGGCTTCTTTGCGGCCATAACTAATGCCCTCGGCGTTGGCATCTACGGCAAACGCGGAAACACCGCTGGCACCTTCGCCGCCGGTGCGCGCCATCACCACGAGAAAGTCCGTGCTGCCCGCGCCCGAAATAAACATTTTGCTGCCGTTGAGCACAAAGTCATCGCCGTCACGCTTGGCCGTGGTTTTTAACGAGGCAGCGTCCGAGCCAGCGTTGGGTTCGGTCAGGCAGTAAGACCCTAAAAGTTCGCCAGTGGCGAGCTTCTCGCCCCACTGCTCCACCACTTCCGGCTGACCGAAATCCGCCAGCATCCACGTCACCATGTTATGGATGGTGAGATAAGCCGTGGTAGAGGTGCAGCCCATGGAGAGTTGCTCAAAAATGATGCTGGCGTCTAAGCGGGATAAGCCCAGACCGCCCACGCTCTCAGGTGCGTATAGCGAGCAAAACCCCAGCTCACCGGCTTTACGGATCACATCAACGGGGAAGATGGCTTCCTGATCCCACTCGGCAGCGTGAGGCTCTAACTCATTCTGGGCGAAAGAGCGTGCCATATCGGCAAAGGCGATTTGATCTTCGTTTAGCTCAAAATTCATGAGTATCTCCGCTTCTATCAGCCAGTGGCTGACAGGTTGCTGTTATCGTTGTTGGCGTGCTAATTGACGTTTACGTTAACTTATTATTTTGCGCTTCTACAAGCAACGCCTTTGCGTCTACAACCTTTGGCTAGGTGCCCAACAAAAAAAAGGCGCCGCAATGGCGCCAACACAATGGACAGACTAGGTAATTGATTTACTTAAAGTTTTTGTTATACATACGCGATAGCTCACCGATGATCCCGCTACGGAAGCTCAACACGCAGACCACGAAGATGATCCCTAGGATGACACTCACCCAGTTTCCCAAGGGCGACTGCCCTAGCACGTGCTGCAAGCTCACGACGATGCCGGCTCCGGCGATCGGCCCTAACAAGGTCCCGACACCACCAAGCAGCGTCATCAAAATCACTTCGCCGGACATATGCCAATGCGCATCGGTCAATGAGGCGAGCTGAAACACCACAGTTTTGGTAGAACCAGCAAGCCCTGCTAGCGCGGCGGATAACACAAAAGCCACCAGCTTGTACGCGTCGGTGTTATAGCCAAGAGACACAGCCCGCGGCTCGTTTTCACGAATCGCTTTCATCACCTGCCCGTAAGGCGAATGCACTGTGCGCTGAATCACTGCGAAGCCAAATATAAAGATGGCAAACACAAAATAGTACATCGCGAGGCTATTACTGAGGTTAATGAAGCCAAAAAGCTCACCGCGAGGCACGCCGTGCAGGCCATCTTCACCGCCGGTAAAGGGTGCCTGAATGTAGACAAAGTACACCAGCTGAGCTAGGGCTAAGGTCACCATCGCGAAGTAGATGCCTTGGCGACGAATCGATAGCACCCCAAATACCGCCCCTACTGCGGTAGCCACTAAAGTACCGGCAATAATGCCTAACTCCGGCGTGAGCCCCGGATAGCTTGCCAGCAGGTAGCCGGTAATGTAGCCACCGGTTGCGAGAAACGCTGCATGACCAAAGGAGAGCAAGCCCGCATAGCCCAATAACAGGTTGAACGCGCTGGCAAACAAGGCAAAACACAGCACCTTCATTAAAAATACCGGGTAGGCAATGAAAGGTGCCACAAGCCCAACCACCACTAAGGCAAGATAAAACAGGTTGCGGCGCATCTTGGCGCGACGCTGGCGTTCTAACACAGCCGATGTTTTAGAAAATGCATCTGACGGTGTTTGCGAAAGAGATTGAGAGTCAGCCATGGTTAAGCCTCCTTACCGAACAGCCCGACAGGGCGTAACAAGAGCACCAGAATCATCACTAAGAAGATCACGGTATTTGAGGCTTCCGGGTAATACACTTTGGTCAGACCTTCGATAATCCCCATGGACAAGCCGGTAATGATGGCGCCTAAAATTGACCCCATACCGCCAATGACGACCACCGCGAAGACCACAATCAAAAGGCTTGAGCCCATGGTGGGAGAAACAGGATAAAGTGGCGCGGCTAGTACACCGGCAAACGCGGCTAACGCCACACCGAAACCGTACGTTAGCGTAATCAGAAGTGGAACGTTGACACCAAATGCCTGCATCAGCTGAGAGTTTTCAGTCCCCGCGCGCAGGTAAGCCCCCAGTCGTGTGCGCTCGATCATAAACCAGGTAAACAGACACATCGCCAGTGCCGCGACAAGCACCCACGCTCGATAAGTCGGCAGGAACATAAAGCCTAAATTCAAGCCGCCTTGTAGCGCTTCGGGTGTTGGGTATCGCGCACCTGACACTCCGAAGAAATTGACCAGTGTGCCTTCAAGAATGAGTGCCAACCCAAAGGTCAACAGCAAACCATACAAGTGGTCAAGATGGGCAATACGGCGCAGCAAATAACGCTCAAGCACCATACCAAAAGCCCCAACTACGAGCGGCACCAGAAGCAGCGCCAGCCAGTAGTTAACGCCCAGATACTCCAAGCCTAACAGCGCGGCAAATGCCCCGAGCATGTACTGCGCCCCGTGGGCAAAGTTAATGATTTTAAGCAGGCCAAAGATAACCGCTAGACCCAAGCTGAGCAGTGCATAAAAGGCGCCATTTACCAGGCCCAGCGTCAGCTGTCCCATAAACACCGCCAATGGCACGCCAAATATCATCGTCATGTTATGACTCTCCTCGCCGTCAAGCGGGAGGCGGTGTGGCCAACGGCCCTTACCGCCTCCCTTTTTCCTTATGACTTATGAATGGCTTTCCGGCTTAGTTCTGCACCAAGTCGCATTGGCTTTCAGACAGCGGACGGTAGGCTTCTTCGGCAGGAATCGTGCTTAGAATCTTGTAAAGATCCCACTCACTGGTCGATTCTTCAGGTGTTTTTACCTCTGCCAAGTACATATCGTGGATCATACGACCGTCTTCACGAATCTGACCGTTGCGGGCGAAGAAGTCATTGATCGGCTCTTCCGCCATCTGAGCGCGAACCACTTCAGGGTCATCGGTACCCGCCGCTTCTACCGCTTTGAGATAATGCATAGTGCTGGAGTAGATACCCGCCTGCACCATGGTCGGGCGTGCGCCAACGCGGTCGAAGTAGCGATCTGACCATTCGCGCGCCTGGTCATCCATGTCCCAGTACCAGCCGGTGGTCAACAACAGGTTTTGCGTCGCTTCCAGCCCCAACGCGTGTACGTCGTTAAGGAAGATTAAAAGGCCTGCCAACTGCTGGCCTGACTGCGTCAAACCAAACTGGCTAGCGGTGGTGATGGCATTGACCGTATCCGAGCCAGCATTGGCAAGCCCCACGATCTTCGCGCCAGACCCTTGTGCCTGCAGAATGTAAGAAGAGAAATCATTGGTGGGGAAAGGGTGGCGAATCGTGTCCACAATCTCGCCGCCGTTTTCTTCTACTACCTTGGTCACATCACCCTCGAGTGCGTGGCCAAACGCGTAGTCGGCAGTCAACATAAACCACGTATCACCGCCTTGCTCGACGACCGCTTTGGCGGTGCCGTTGGCCAACGGATACGTATCATAGACGTAGTGAATATGATTCGGCGTGCAGTGCTCGTTGGTAATGCTCGAGGCCGCCGACCCTGACACGATGGCGAGTCCGTCGTTTTCCTCAACCACCTTGGTGACCGCAATGGATACCGACGACGCTACCAAACCGCCGACCATGTCGACGTTATCGCGGTCGATCCACTCACGCACGGTATTGGCGCCCACATCAGCGCTGTTGCGATCATCGGCACTCAATACTTCGATGGTTGCGCCGTTAACGCTGCCACCGAAATCTTCAATGGCCATCTCCATGGCTTCCAGACCGCCGGGACCGGCAAGATCACGATACGTGCCCGACATATCGGCCAGATAGCCAATACGTACTTCGTCATCGCTCATCTGTGCTTGAGCCGCGGTAACGGCGAAAGTAGACGCTGCGGCAAGCGCGATGCTGGTGGTTAGTGTTTTTTTGATGAAAGTCATGCTCGTCTCCTACCCGTATGGGTATTTGTTGTTGTATTGCGACGCATTAAGCTGTTTTTTTCGAATCAGCAGTCCTATGCGCTTTTACGAGTTAGCTGCGTGGGCAGCTTTTTACTTACAGCGCTAAACCCCCAACATGGAGTTGAGATGTTCACGCCGAGATGGCAGCTGCGCCGCCGTAATCTCTTCAACGATTTGCCCGTGATCCATGACGTAATGGCGATCCGCTAGCGGTGCTGCAAAGCGGAAGTTCTGCTCTACCAGCACGATGGTCATGCCGCGCTCTTTAAGCATCAGCAGTACCTCACCGAGCTTTTGCACAATCACCGGCGCCAGCCCTTCGGTGATTTCATCCAGCAACAAAATACGCGCACCGGTACGCAGAATACGCGCCATGGCCAGCATTTGCTGCTCACCACCCGAGAGACGGGTGCCCTGGCTTTTACGCCGCTCATAGAGGTTGGGAAACATGGCGTAAATTTCATCCAACGACATTCCGTCAGAGCGCACCGTCGGCGGCAGCAGCAGGTTTTCGTGCACATCAAGGCTGGCGAAAATGCCGCGCTCTTCGGGGCAGTAGCCAATCCCTAAACGCGGGATGTGGTGCGGCTTCATGGCGAGGGTTTCGTTGCCGTTGACCATGATCGAACCGGTGCGACGCCCGACCATATTCATGATCGACTTAAGCGTGGTGCTACGCCCCGAGCCGTTGCGGCCCAGTAGCGTCACCAGCTCGCCGCGCTTCACATCAAAATCCACGCCGTGAAGGATATGCGACTCGCCGTAAAACGCGTGCAGATCTTGCACCCGCAACATCTCCGCACTTTGCGGTCGCGTGGTATCTAGCTGCTCTGGAGTTAATTGCTCGGCGGTATTCATGCTGGCACTTCCTCTTCTTCAGCGGCGTCGCTGCCCATGTAAGCTTCGCGCACGAGCGGGTTGCGCGAGACACTGTCGTAATCGCCTTCTGCCAGAACAGCGCCGCGCGCCAGCACGGTAATGCGATCACACAGGCGGCTCACTACGCTTAAATTGTGCTCAACCATCAACACGGTGCGCCCTTTGGAGACACGCCTGATCAACTCAACAATGCGGTCGACGTCTTCCGCGCCCATGCCCTGGGTCGGCTCGTCGAGTAGCATCATGGTCGGGTCTAACGCCAGCGTCGTCGCCACCTCTAACGCCCGCTTCCGTCCATAAGGCATCTCGACCGTTAACGTATCGGCATACTCGCGCAGCCCGACTTCCTCTAGAAGCTCAAGCGCTCGCTCATTAAGGTGATCGAGGGTTTTTTCTGATTTCCAAAAATGAAACGACGTGCCTAATTCACGTTGCAGCGCGACGCGTACGTTTTCGAGCGCCGTCATGTGGGCAAACACCGCAGAAATCTGAAAAGAACGCACCAACCCCATCCGTGCAATCTCGTTGGATTTCATGTTGGTGATGGGTTTGCCACGATAAAGAATTTCACCCCGTGTCGGCGGCAAAAATTTAGTGAGCAGATTGAATACCGTCGTTTTACCGGCACCGTTCGGGCCGATAAGGGCATGGATATGCCCCTCCTGCACCTGAAGGTTGACGTCGTCTACCGCGGTGAAACCACGGAATTCTTTTGTCAGCCCTCGTGTTTCAAGAACAAAGGTTCCATGAGCGTCTGTCTCACGAGCTTCGTCTGCACTCATAAAGTAACAAGCCTCTTTGTTGTTATTGTGCTGACTTTCACCGACTGTGAGATATTCGCATGTCGGCGCTCAATCCTTACCTGAACGTAAGGTGTAGGTGCAAACTAGCAACGCTTGAGGGGGTGTGACAATTAGAACTTTGGTCTATCAAAAAGATTAAGCCCGTTAACAAGGCACTCTATATATTTAAAAATCATGGAGTTACGCACTTTCAACGCAAGTCAACCTTGCACGATTAGCACTTTACGTTAACGTGAACTTGTTTTAGCCTCGTTGACAATGTTCTATAGGGACATCTCCCCTATCGCGAGAAACATCATTATGTGCAAAACCTACTCTATTAGCGAACTGGCCAACGAATTTGACGTCACCACTCGCAGCATTCGCTTTTATGAAGACCAAGAGCTTCTGCACCCCTCGCGGCGCGGGCAAACACGTGTCTACAGCAGCAAGGACCGCGTGCGGCTTAAATTGACGCTTCGTGGCAAGCGCTTAGGGTTTTCTCTGGCGGAAATACGCGAGCTATTTGAACTCTGGGACGAGACCCGTAGCGGTAGTGAAAAACAGCTGCACCTCATGTTAAGCAAAATAGGTGAACGCCGCGCTGCCTTAGAGCAGCAGATGAAAGACATCACCATGGTGCAGCTAGAACTAGAGAGTGCCGAAATTCGTTGTCGGCAAGCACTTGAGGAGCTTCACCAAAAACTCGAAGAGGAAGAGCGCGCAGCGGACAACGCGGAACCCGCCAACGCCAAACGCTCTTCCAGCTCCGCCACCATGCATTAACACGCCTATCAACCAACAATCTTCGCAAAGGTGATTGACCATGTTTACCCACTACTCAGAACTCAACTACGGCCTGGACGATGAACTCAACATGCTGCGTGAGCAGGTCAACGCCTTTGCTCGCGACGAGATCGCCCCGCGCGCCGCTGAAATCGACGAAAAAAACGAATTCCCCAATGACCTGTGGCAGAAATTCGGCGACATGGGCCTGTTGGGCATTACCGTCTCAGAAGAGGATGGCGGCAGCGGTATGGGGTATCTCGCCCACTGCATCGCCATGGAAGAGATCTCCCGGGCCAGCGCGTCTGTCGCGCTGTCTTACGGCGCGCACTCTAACCTTTGCGTTAATCAGCTAAAGATCAACGCAAGCCCTGAGCAGAAGAGCAAGTACCTGCCCAAGTTAATTAGCGGCGAGCACGTCGGTGCGCTGGCGATGTCAGAACCAGGCGCTGGGTCGGACGTTGTTTCCATGCAGCTGCGAGCGCGTAAAGAGGGCGACAAGTACATCCTCAACGGCAACAAAATGTGGATCACCAACGGCCCGGATGCCGATGTTCTGGTGGTTTACGCCAAAACCGACCCGGACGCCGGCTCAAAAGGCATTACCGCGTTCATCATTGAAAAAGGCATGCCGGGCTTCTCCACCGCGCAAAAACTCGACAAGCTGGGCATGCGCGGCTCCAACACGTGTGAGCTGGTGTTCCAGGATTGCGAAGTCCCCGCGGAAAACGTGTTGGGCGACGTCGGCAAAGGCGTGCGCGTTTTGATGAGTGGCTTGGATTACGAGCGCACCGTGCTAGCGGCAGGTCCCATTGGCATTATGCAGGCCGCCATGGACGTCGTATTGCCCTACATTCACGAACGCAAGCAGTTCAACCAGTCAATTGGCGAATTCCAGCTGGTGCAGGGCAAAGTTGCCGATATGTACACCACCATGAACGCCTGCCGCGCTTACCTCTACGCGGTAGCTGGCGCCTGTGACCGCGGCCAAACCTCGCGCAAAGACGCTGCCGGCGTCATCCTCTACTGTGCCGAAAAAGCCACTCAAGTGGCGCTCGATGCCATTCAGCTGCTGGGCGGCAACGGCTATATCAACGAGTACCCCACCGGGCGCTTGCTGCGCGACGCCAAGCTTTATGAAATCGGCGCCGGTACCAGCGAGATTCGCCGCATGTTGATTGGCCGCGAACTCTTCAACGAGTCCAAGTAAGGGTGTCACGATGAGTATGCTAACCACACAAGTGAATCCCAGAAGCGACGTTTTTCAGGCCAACGAAAAAGCGATGCGCGGCGAAGTGATGAAACTTCGCGAGCTCACCGCCGCCATCAGTCAGGGCGGCGGTGAAAAAGCGCGCACCCGCCACGAGTCGCGCGGCAAGCTTTTTGTCCGCGACCGCATCGACCACCTGATCGACGAAGGCTCCCCTTTCTTGGAGTTTTCCGCGCTGGCCGCGCACAACGTTTACGAATCTGACGTGCCTGCTGCGGGCGTGGTCACGGGCATTGGTCGCGTCTCCGGCGTGGAGTGCGTGATTGTCGCCAATGACGCCACCGTCAAAGGCGGCACCTACTTCCCGATGACGGTGAAAAAACACATCCGCGCCCAAGACATCGCCCGTAAACACCGCTTGCCGTGTATCTACCTGGTCGATTCGGGCGGCGCCTTTTTGCCCCGCCAAGATGAAGTCTTCCCCGACCGTGACCACTTCGGGCGCATCTTCTATAACCAAGCGACGATGTCCGCCGAAGGCATCCCGCAGATCGCCGTGGTCATGGGTTCCTGTACCGCCGGCGGCGCTTACGTGCCGGCCATGGCGGATGAGTCGATCATCGTCAAAGAGCAAGGCACGATTTTCCTCGGCGGCCCGCCGTTGGTAAAAGCCGCCACCGGTGAATCCATCAGCGCGGAAGACCTCGGCGGCGCCGACGTTCACGCCAAAAAAAGCGGTGTGGCCGATCACTATGCCGAAAACGACGCCCACGCCCTGCAGCTGGCTCGTGCGTGCGTCTCACGCTTGAATTGGCAAAAGCGCGGCGAGCTCAACATGCAGCCACCCAAGCCGCCCAAACTCGACCCCAGTGAGCTTTACGGCATCGTCGGCACCGATCTGAAAAAGCCCTATGACGTGCGCGAAGTCATCGCTCGCACGGTCGATAACTCCGACTTTGACGAGTTCAAGCGCTACTACGGCGATACGTTGGTGACCGGGTTTGCCCATATCCACGGCTACCCGGTGGGCATCGTCGCCAATAACGGCGTGCTGTTTTCCGAATCCGCCGTCAAAGGCGCACACTTTATTGAGCTCTGCGCTCAGCGCAAAATCCCGCTGATCTTTTTACAAAACATCACCGGCTTTATGGTCGGCTCCAAGTACGAGCACGAGGGCATCGCCAAGCACGGCGCCAAGCTAGTCACCGCGGTGGCCTGCGCCAAGGTGCCCAAGTTCACCGTGCTGATCGGCGGCAGCTTCGGTGCCGGCAACTACGGCATGTGCGGTCGCGCCTATGACCCGAACCTATTGTTCATGTGGCCCAACGCGCGTATTTCCGTGATGGGTGGCGAACAGGCGGCGGGCGTCCTCGCCCAGGTCAAACGCGAACAGATCGAGCGCGAAGGCCGCGAGTGGAGTCAAGCGGAAGAGGAAGCCTTCAAACAGCCCACGCGCGAACAGTACGAGCACCAAGGCCACCCCTACTACGCCAGCGCGCGACTGTGGGATGACGGTGTGATCGACCCGGCCCAAACCCGCGACGTGTTGGGGCTTTCGCTTGCCGCCGCGATGAATGCCGAAATCGAAGAGACACGCTTCGGCGTGTTCCGGATGTAAGGAGCAAACCATGGCTTTCTCATCTCTTGGCATCGATGCCAACGGCGTTGCCTGGCTGACGCTCAACCGCCCGGACGTTCACAACGCCTTTGACGATCACTTGATTGCCGAGCTCAACGCCCACCTCGATGAGCTGCACACCTTGGCAAACCAAGGCGAAGTGCGCGCGGTGGTGCTGGGCTCGGAAGGCAAAAGTTTCTCGGCGGGCGCTGATCTTAACTGGATGAAGCGCATGGTCGATTACGACCTCGACGACAACCTCGCCGATTCGCGCAAGCTGGCAAAACTCATGCACGGGCTCGACAGCCTGCCCTGCCCTAGTGTTTGCCGCGTCCAGGGCGCGGCTTTTGGTGGCGCGGTAGGCCTGGCGGCGTGTTGCGATGTCGTGGTCGCCTCCGAGAAGGCCAAGTTCTGCCTCTCAGAGGTCAAGATCGGCTTATCCCCTGCCGTCATCAGCCCTTACGTTCAGCGCGCCCTTGGCGAGCGCCAAATGCGCCGCTACGCGCTGACCGCTGAGGTAATGGACGCTCCAACCGCCTTGGCGCTTGGCCTTGCGCACCAAGTCGTCGCAGCGGAAGAGCTCGACATTGCGGTTGACGCGATGCTGACCACGTTACTGGGAGGCTCCCCGCAGGCCCAGCGCGCCACCAAGGCACTGCTGGCCAGTGTCGCCAAAGCCCCCGACGCTGAGGCCACCCGTGAGCACACCTGCCAAGTGATTGCGCGCCTGCGGGTAAGCGACGAGGGCCAAGAGGGCTTGGCCAGCTTTTTCGATAAACGCCGCCCGGCCTGGACGGAACAAGACTGGGCTGCACACAATAACAACGCCACGGAGCCCCGTTCATGACCACTAAAGTGAACAAGTTCGACACCCTACTGATTGCCAACCGTGGCGAAATCGCTTGCCGCGTTATGCGCACCGCTCGCCGCATGGGGCTGAAAACCGTCGCGGTGTATTCGGACGCCGACGCCAACGCCCGCCACGTGCGCGAAGCCGATGAAGCCGTGCGCTTGGGCCCGGCCGCCGCGCGGGAGAGCTACCTAAAAGTCGATGCCGTGATTGAAGCGGCCAAACGTACCGGCAGCGGCGCGATTCACCCCGGTTACGGCTTTCTTTCCGAAAACGGCGCTTTCGTCAACGCCCTTGATGCGGCGGGCATTACCTTTGTCGGCCCGCCCGCCTCGGCAATCGCCGCGATGGGCGACAAGTCCTCCGCCAAAGCGCGGATGCACAACGCTGGCGTACCGCTGGTACCGGGCTACCACGGCGACGATCAGGATGACGACTTACTGCGCGCCGAAGCCGATAAAATCGGTTACCCGGTGATGCTTAAGGCCAGCGCCGGCGGCGGCGGCAAAGGCATGCGCGTGGTCGAATCCACCGACGCCTTCCAAGCCGCGCTCGACGGCTGCCGTCGCGAGTCCAAAGCGGCCTTTGGCGATGACCGGATGCTGATTGAGAAGTACCTCGTTCAGCCGCGTCACGTCGAAGTGCAAGTCTTCTGCGACTCTCACGGCAACGGCGTTTATCTCTTCGAGCGCGACTGCTCGGTACAGCGGCGTCACCAGAAAGTTCTCGAAGAAGCGCCCGCGCCGGGCATGACGCCCGAGCTGCGCCGCGAAATGGGCGAAGCCGCCGTTCGCGCTGCCCAAGAGATCCACTACGTGGGCGCGGGTACGGTCGAGTTCCTGCTGGATGCCGACGGCTCGTTCTACTTTATGGAGATGAACACACGCCTGCAGGTCGAGCACCCGGTCACCGAGATGATCACCGGGCAAGATTTGGTCGAGTGGCAGCTGCGTGTGGCCATGGGCGAGCCGCTTCCATTGAACCAGGAAGCGCTCACCATCACCGGTCACAGCTTTGAGGCGCGCCTTTATGCCGAAGACCCCGAGCAGGACTTCCTGCCCGCTACCGGCACACTTGAGCGCTTCGCGCTGGATTTGGCCGGTGCTGGCTTAACGCCCGACCAAGTGCGCTTGGATAGCGGGGTCGAAAGCGGCGATGTGGTCTCCATGCATTACGATCCCATGCTCGCCAAGCTGATTGTTCACGGCGTCGACCGCGATGCGGCACTCGCCACCCTCAACCGCGCGCTAGCCGCGCTGGATGTGCAGGGCGTGGTGACCAACCGGGCATTTTTACAGCGCCTGGCCACGCACCCCGGCTTCAAAAACCTTGAGCTCGACACGCGCTTTATCGAGCGCAATGAAGCCACCCTGTTTGCGCCCAAAACTTACCGCCTGGAAGAGTACGCCAGCGCCGCGCTGATTGGCCTTGGCCAGCTCGCCCGCGAATGCGAAAGCGACTCACCTTGGGACCGTCACGACGGTTTCCGCCTGAACGCCCCGCACACCATTCGCATTGCCCTTTGTGACCCGGCGCGCGTACAGGAGGTCGATAGCGACGCCGTGGTGGTCGTAGAAGGCACTCGCGAGAGCGACGCCGACCCGTGGAACTTAACGCTTCACGGTGGCAGCGTGGATGGGGCGACCTTGACGGCCCGGCTTCAGCAGCTCGATGGCGACGCAGTCGCCGTCACGCTCAACGGCCATCGCCGCCGTTTGCAGGCACGCCGCGACGGTCATGTGGTGGTGCTGTCTGACCCGGCGGGCGAAACGCGGCTATTCTGGCGGCGTATCGATGCCATCGACCATGGCCACCACGAGGCAGAATCCACGCTTACCGCGCCGATGCACGGCACCGTGGTAACGCTGCTGGTCGCCCCAGAACAGCGCGTCGAAAAAGGCATGCCGCTGATGGTGATGGAAGCGATGAAGATGGAGCACACCATGACCGCGCCAGCGGATGGCTTTGTTGAGACGTTCCACTTCGCCGCTGGCGATACCGTTGGCCAGGGTGATGTGCTCTTGGACTTCGCCGCCGACGCGTAAGGAGATCGACCATGACACTGCCCTCTTCCGTTCGACTTTTCGAGATGTCACCGCGTGACGGGCTGCAAAACGAGCCCGGCGCGCCGGTGCCCACCGCGACCAAAATCGCGCTGATCGAGCGCCTGGCAAAAGCCGGTATGTCCCACATCGAAGCGGCGAGCTTTGTCTCGCCCAAGTGGGTGCCGCAAATGGGCGATGCCACCGAGGTAATGACCGGCATCAACCGCCGCCCCGGTGTGGTCTACTCCGCTTTAACGCCTAACCTGAAAGGGCTGGAAAACGCCCTAGCGGCCAAAGCCGATGAAGTGGCGGTGTTCGGCGCTGCTTCGGAGGCGTTTTCGCAGAAAAACATCAACTGCTCGGTGAGTGAATCGCTTGCACGTTTTGAACCGGTGCTGGAGCGTGCCCGTGAGGCCGGAGTGCGTGTACGCGGCTACGTCTCCTGCGTGCTCGGCTGCCCCTACGAAGGTGAAATTGCACCGGCCAAGGTCGCAGAGGTTGCCAAAGCGCTGCACGACATGGGCTGCTATGAAATTTCCCTGGGCGATACCATCGGCGTAGGGACGCCGCTGGCCGCCAAGCGCATGATAGATGCCGTAAGCCGCGAGGTGCCCATGGAATGTTTAGCGGCGCATTTTCACGATACCTACGGGCAGGCGCTGGCCAATCTCTACGCCGTGCTGGAAGAGGGGATAAGCGTGATTGACGCCTCGACCGCAGGCCTTGGCGGGTGCCCTTATGCCAAAGGCGCCTCGGGCAATGTAGCCACCGAAGACGTGCTTTACCTGCTAAAAGGCTTAGGCATTGAGACGGGTATCGACCTACAAGCCGTCATCGATACCGGCTACTGGATCACCGCCGAACTTGGCCGCACGCCGAGTTCCAAGGTCGCGTTAGCCATAGGATGCCGTCAATAGGTGCAGCCTGGGCAAGACACAGCGACCATAATAAAAATGACGCAACGAACGTTACGCGGACAACAGCAGCTTTCTAAGACAGCATTACGAAGACAACAATACGTTGGAGAGACACTCATGGCTTCACAACCACACGCGCCCATTCTACCCAGCTACACCAGCAGCACCGCGGATAAGCCGCTACTGGGTATGACCATCGGCGATAAGTTCGACGAGATTGTCGCCCAATACCCCGATAACGACGCCCTGATCGTACTGCACCAGGACATCCACTGGAATTACCGGCAGCTGCAAGAAGAAGTCAATCGCGTGGCGCGTGGCCTACTCGCGCTGGGCGTCCAGGCCGGCGACCGTGTGGCTATTTGGGCGCCCAACTGCAGCGAGTGGACGCTCACCCAGTTCGCCACCGCCAAGATCGGCGCGATTCTGGTCAACATCAACCCGGCCTACCGTACCCATGAGCTCGAGTACGCGTTAAACCAATCCGGCGCACGCTTTTTGATCACCGCCGACAGCTTCAAGTCTTCTGATTACCGCGGCATGCTCGTTGAACTCGCGCCGGAGCTTAAAGCCAGCGCCGAAGGTAAGCTGAAATCGCAAAAGCTGCCTGAACTTGAAGGGGTGATCAACTTAAGCACCGAAAAGTACGACGGCATGTGGCGCTGGCAGGACCTGCTCGATCAGGCCAACCAAATTAGCCAAACCGACGTG
>JBNJFC010000030.1:0-17239 GCA_051746485.1 Pseudomonadota bacterium | reverse complement strand
TAATGAAGAATGATTAGATGGAGAAAACGAACAAGGACGGCTGCCATGGATGACTTTTCATGCGCCGCCCAGACAGCTCAGAAACAGGCACTGGCTAGTGCCTGTTATGGTGCAGTGTATCCTGCCGTCTAGGCAGTTATATAGCGCCGTACTTGCACAAAAGCCTTAACGTTCTACCTAATCCTCATCGTCTTCGGGCGAGGGTTCGAAGGCGCGTTTATCATCAGGTAGCCGGACGTAGTCGTTCAACGTGAGCTTGCCGAGTTGTTCTAGCCTTTGTCCGTTGGCGTCGATAATGGCGACGACTTTGCCGATACTGAGTTCGTCATCCTCGCGGTAGGCTTCTACTTCCACGCGTATGATGTGCTGTTGGTAGCGTGCGGAGAGAATGTCGCCCTTGCCTGTTTGAGCATGTTGGGTGTCATCGCTGGAAAAAAGCGACATGACGCTTAGTTGGCCGGGGTCGTCCCAATCAATGTGTTGATGCATCATTTATCTCCTTGTTTACGAAAGAATATTGTCATTGGCGTGGTTGTTAGGCGGGTTTAAAGGATGCCAGCGCGTTGGGCAGGCATTGAGCCGATGGAGGAAATCGCTGATTGTGTCGCCATCGAGCTCCGGGTCAAAGCCGCCCAACTTCTCTAACCAGCTGCGGCGAATGACGATATAGGGTGGGTGCGCCTGGGAAGAAGCGAGAAAACGCTGCAGCAACCGCGTGGGAAGCGCGGGCGGCGTGAGCCCAACTTGCATGGCATCGAAAAAGTAAGCCTCTAGCTTCGGGGGTAATCCCGCCCATGTGTCTGGCGCTAACGGCTTTGCCTGCAGCGCGATGATCACCCATTCGGTTTTTAATTTGGCAATGGCGTAGTTAAAGCGCGCCCCTAGTGTAAATGTCGGCGTTACCAAAAACTGTGCGTGATAATGATGTTGAAGGCGCATTGAGCGCGGGTCAGGCTGTAACGTGGTAATCACGATGGGGGTGTTTGCCATTTCGTTGTCGGGCGAGCGTATATTCGCCAAGTGGCGTGGAAGCTGGGCACCGGTCACGAGAGCATCAAGGATAAAGCAAGCAGGCCCCATTAACCGATCCTCTCAAAGGCATTTAGCCTCTACGAATGTTTTAAGCAGCTATGTTTTAAGCAGCCAAGTTTTTCAGCGGTTAGCCGCGATACTTTTTTAGTCGCTGTGGTGTTTATCACGAGGAAACGAAACCTCACGGCTTATTTGTAATAAAGTGTAGTGGTTAGTTCAATTTTGTATCAATCGCATTTTAGTGTGAAAATACGCAACGTTAGCGTGGGGTGCGCTAAATTGGTGCGGATAGCTTAGTTTTTGATTTATTTTGGTGCAATTTGTGTATGTAAGCATCGGCTGTGGCGAATTTAGCGCCTCCCTGCAACATAAGGGCGCATAATGGTGTGGGATTAAATACAATAAAAACAGTTGCTTGTGTTTTAATTTTCTTTTGTGGTGCAAGGTTGGCATATTCCCTGCATTGCTATTGCCAGCGGCTAATGACGTAGGCAGGCGCTGCCTTGACGTGCTAAAACAGTAGCCGATTTACCCTTTGCGCCACGTCATTGCCTCGGCAATTTGGGCGCGCAGAAATGCTAATTACGTTTACACCGGAGGACACCATGTCAGCCAAGACGCTTGCACTGATTGAAGAACACGACATTAAGTGGGTCGACCTACGCTTTACCGATACCCGCGGTAAAGAACAGCACGTCACTATCCCGGCGCGCGATGTCGATGAAGAATTTTTTGAAAACGGTCAGATGTTTGACGGCTCTTCCATCAACGGCTGGAAGGGTATCAACGAGTCTGACATGATCCTGCGCCCGGAAGACGGCAGCGCCTATCTCGACCCCTTCACCGAAGACGCTACGCTTGTGCTTCGCTGCGATATCATCGAGCCGGCGACCATGCAGGGCTATGATCGTGATCCGCGCTCCATCGCTAAGCGCGCAGAAGCGTACTTGCAGTCGACTGGCTTGGGCGATACGGCCTTCTTCGGCCCGGAGCCTGAGTTCTTCATCTTTGACGAGGTGCACTGGAAGTCGGATATCGAAGGCTCCATGTACAAAATCACCTCGGAAGAGGGCGCTTGGTCGACGGATCGTCAGGTCGAGGGCGGTAACCTAGGCCACCGTCCGCGCGTGAAAGGCGGCTACTTCCCGGTACCGCCGGTCGATAGCTTCCACGATATGCGTGGCGCGATGTGTAACACGCTGGAGGCGATTGGTCAGTCCGTTGAGGTTCACCACCACGAAGTGGCGAACGCCGGCCAGAACGAAATCGGCGTCAAATTCAACACGCTGGTGAAAAAAGCCGACGAAGTACAGGAAATGAAGTATGTGATCCACAACGTGGCGCATGCTTACGGCAAAACGGCGACCTTCATGCCGAAGCCGGTTGTGGGCGATAACGGTTCGGGCATGCACGTTCACCAGTCGTTCTGGAAAGATGGCCAAAACCAGTTTGCTGGCGATGAGTACGCCGGTCTGTCTGAGATGGCGCTTTATTACATCGGCGGCATCATCAAGCACGCCCGCGCGCTGAACGCGTTCACCAACGCCTCGACCAACTCTTACAAGCGTTTGGTGCCGGGCTTTGAAGCGCCGGTTATGCTCGCCTACAGCGCCCGTAACCGTTCAGCGTCGATTCGTATTCCGTATACCGCCAGCCCCAAAGGCAAGCGTGTGGAACTGCGTTTCCCTGATCCGACCGCTAACCCGTACCTGTGCTTTGCGGCAATGCTGATGGCGGGTATCGACGGCATCAAGAACAAGATCCACCCGGGCGATGCGATGGATAAAAACCTCTACGACCTGCCGCCGGAAGAGGGTAAATCCGTACCGACCGTCGCTCACAGCTTGGATCAGGCGCTTGAAGCGCTCGACGCTGACCGCGCCTTCTTGACCGAAGGTGGCGTGTTCTCCGACGAAATGATCGATGCCTACATCGAGCTTAAGATGGAAGATGTGGATCGCCTGCGCATGGCCACGCACCCGCTTGAGTTCGATATGTATTACAGCTGCTAAGTACCGGTTGCTAAGTACCAGCTGTTAAGCACTGCTGTTAAAATCGCTCACTAAAGGTGAGACGATCAGAAACCCCGCCTTGGCGGGGTTTCTGCATTTTAGCGACGGTGCTTTTCATGAGCCTTCTTTAGGGAAATAGCCATGCAACACATACGAGCGATAACAATAGTGGCTCTCCTGTTAGGCGCGCTGTCGGCCGCTCCGCTGTCGGCGCAGACCGTCTACCGCGTGGTGGATGAGCAAGGGCGTGTGACCTATACCGATAACCCCGCCAGCGGCGGGGATGAAGTAAAGGTTGCCCCGTTGCCGAATGTTTCCTCTTCGCGCGCTGTTACGCCAAAAGCGTCGACCGAAGCGCCCAAACGTAGCGCCCCTGGGCGACCGTTTATGCCCTACGATCGCTTTATGATCGAAAAACCCCGCGATAACGCGCGCTTGGCGAGCCCGACCACGTCGGTAGAGCTTTCGGTGAGCCCGAGTCTGCGCGATGACCATCAGGTGCGCCTGCGTGTTAACGGTGAGATAAGCCAGTCGGCGCTGCACAGCGAGGCGTTCTGGTTGGCGAATTTACCTTCAGGCACACATCGGTTGCAGGCAGAGTTACTCGATAGCCAAGGGCGCGTGCGCCACCAAACACAACCGGTACATCTCATTATTGAACCTTGATGCACACTATTGGTGCATTATGAGGTAGGCAGCGTAAGGGCTATGCGCCGTCAGTGCGCAAAGGTATCGGCGTCGTGCGCGCCAAGCGTGCAGCTTAAAGGCATATTTTTACTCCCATCACGATAGCTGGCGTACTTTTTGCACTTACTTTTGGCACGTACTTATACAGGTGCTGCTTGCAGCTATTTTTATCATCGTTTTTGTAAATACGTTTTCGGTTAGCTTATCGATGCGTTGATAAGGCCATTTTCCGGCGAAGGCCCAGGACATTTCATGTATCAGCGTTTACTCGAACATCTCACCACAGCGGTGCTGTTATTGGACGGCAAGCTCACCGTGCGTTGGATGAATCCAGCGGCGGAGGCCCTTTTGGCTGTGAGCATGAGCCGCGTGAAGGGCGCAAACCTTGATGCCCTGCTGGGCGGCGGCGCGAGTGGTAGCGCGGGCGTCGGAGACAGCATTGATAGCGTACTCGCCAAAGCCCGCGATGCGTTCCACCCCTATACCAAGCGAGAGGCGCGCATTGTGCCGCTTAACGGTGAGCCGTTAACGGTGGATTACACCGTGACCCCGCTCTCCGCCGATGAGCTTCTGTTAGAGGTAGAGCCGCGCGACCGGCTGATGCAGATTTCCCGCGAGGAAGCGCTTACGACGCGCCAAGAGACGATTAAAGTGCTCGCCCGCGGGCTCGCGCATGAAGTGAAAAACCCCCTCGGCGGAATTCGCGGCGCTGCACAGCTTTTAGAGCGCGACCTGGATGACCCGTCGCTGAAGGAGTTCACGCGCATTATTGTCGAAGAGGTTGATCGGCTCAAAGACTTGGTTGACTCGATGCTGGGTCCCAACCACATCGTCAGGCACGAGCCGGTGAATATCCATAAAGTGCTGGAACGGGTGCGTTCGCTGCTCATCGCCGAACACCCGCAGGTGGAGGTGGTTCGTGACTACGACCCGAGTCTACCGGATCTCCACGGCGATGAAGCGCAGATGATTCAGGCGGTGTTGAACGTGGCGCGTAACGCCGTGCAGGCGATGACGGATGCCGGCACGCAAGCGCCAACGTTAATGCTGCGTACCCGCGCGAAGCGCCAATTCACCCTGGGGGCGGAGCGCCACCGCTTGGTGAGCGAGGTCAGCATTATCGATAACGGCCCCGGTATCCCCGAACCGCTGCAGGAGACGCTGTTTTACCCCATGGTCTCCGGGCGCGCTGAGGGCAGTGGGCTGGGGCTTTCGATTGCGCAGTCGATCCTGCATCAGCACCAGGGGTTGATCGAGTGCGAATCTTACCCTGGCCACACCGAATTCCGCTTATTGATCCCCTTATTTGTTGATTCATCGGAGACGCGCGATGACTGAGTCAAGCCGTAACGACGTTGCCCGTGTGGTGATTGTCGATGATGACCGTGCCATTCGCTGGGTGTTAGAGCGCGCCCTGGCGCAGCCGGATTTAGAGGTTGAGTGCATCGAGCGTGCCGACACCGTGCTGGAGCGTTTAATCAATGACCCGCCCGATGTCCTGGTGACCGATATCCGCATGCCGGGTATCGACGGGTTGGATTTGATGGCGCGTATTCGTGAGGCGCACCCGGATCTGCCGGTGATCGTGATGACCGCGCACTCGGACCTGGATAGCGCCGTGGCCTCCTACCAAGGTGGTGCTTTTGAGTATCTGCCCAAGCCATTTGATGTGGATGAAGCGCTGGCGCTGGTACGCCGGGCGGTGGCGCACGCGCGTGAACGCCAGCGGCCCATCACCGCCCCGGAGGGGATCAACGCTGAAATCATCGGGGAAGCCCCGGCGATGCAAGAGGTATTTCGCGCCATTGGGCGGTTGTCGCATTCGCATATTACGGTGCTGATCAACGGCGAATCAGGCACGGGGAAAGAGCGCGTGGCGCAGGCGCTGCATCAGCACAGTCCGCGCGCGGGCAAGGCGTTTATTGCGCTTAACATGGCGGCCATTCCACGGGATTTGATCGAATCCGAGTTGTTTGGCCATGAGAAAGGCGCCTTTACCGGCGCGACCGCACAGCGCCAGGGGCGTTTTGAGCAGTCGAACGGCGGCACACTGTTCCTGGATGAAATCGGCGATATGCCCGCCGAAGCGCAAACGCGCCTGCTGCGGGTGCTGGCCGATGGCGAATTTTATCGCGTGGGCGGGCATACGCCGGTCAAGGTGGATGTGCGCATCATCGCTGCAACGCACCAAAACCTGGAATCGCTGGTGGAGGAAGGGGGCTTTCGTGAGGATCTGTTTCACCGCTTGAACGTGATTCGTATTCACCTGCCGCGGCTTTCCGAGCGGCGCGAGGATATCCCTCGATTGTCCCGCCACTTTCTCGCCGAGGCGGCCAAGGAGCTTTCCTCCGAGATCAAAGTACTCACCCCTGAGGCCGAAGCGCACTTAACGCGGTTGCCGTGGCCGGGCAACGTGCGTCAGTTGGAAAACATCTGCCGCTGGCTGACGGTGATGGCCTCGGGGCGCGAAATCCTGGTGGAAGATTTGCCCCCCGAGCTTCGGGCCGTGAGCCCCGCCGAGGGCTCGGCGTTTGGCGATTGGCGCAGTGCTTTTCGCGAATGGGCCGACCACGCGTTGGCAGAAGGCCATACGCACTTACTCGAAGAGGCGGTGCCGGATTTTGAGCGCATTCTGATCGAGACGGCGCTCAAGCACACCGGCGGGCGCAAAGGCGAAGCGGCGGAGCTTCTGGGGTGGGGGCGCAATACGCTCACCCGCAAACTGAAAACGCTGCTGCCGGCGCTGGCCGATGATGCCTAGCGAGTGCGCCATTTTTCGTCGTCGTCATGCCAGTATGATGTACATCATGACGCCGCAGAGGAAAGCGCGTTAGCGTATCGCTCTTGTTTAGTCCCTGTCCTTCAACGACAAAAAGAGCCAACGTTATGCCAAGCCCGATGCCAGCGCACTCCGAACGTCGAAGCGACCCGAGTATTGCCAAGCCGGCCGAGACATCATGGGTTTCCAACACTGTAAGCGCCTTAAGCGATACGTTGACGACCCGCCACCATAGCCGCGATTTCGTTTTTGCCCATGGCCATTATCTGCGCAGCCGCGTGATGGCCGTTGGGTTTATTTTTTTACTCCTTTCACCGCCTTGGCTATTAATCGATGCGTTGATGCTGCCCCCAAGCGTGCAAAGTTACACGCTGACCGGGCGTGTCGTGATGATGCTTGGCTTTGCCGCTGTGGTGTGGTGGTCGTGGCGTAGCGAAGAGAACATTCGTCGCATCCGCTTTAGCGCGGGCGCGTTGATCGCGCTGCCCGCGCTCTTTTATGCGCTGGTGTTGAGCGTCCTCCCAAGCGGCGCGAATCAAGCGCTGGTGGGCTACGGTTTTATCCCCTTTTTGCTCGTCGCCGCTTTAAGCGTGTTTCCGTTTACGCTGTTGGAGTCGCTGCTGGCGGGGATTTTGCTACAGGCACTGTTGGTCTTTGCTCAGCATGTTAACGGTAGCTGGCTGACGCCGGCGGGGCTTGAAGCCCAGTGGCTATTGGCGACGTTGCTGATCGTGGCGTTAACCGCTAACCATTTTCAGCTCAGCCTATTGCTGAGGTTGTATCGTCAAGCTACCCACGATGCGCTGACGGGGCTTTTAAACCGCGGGGCGATGGAACGTCGATTGGCCGAGATCGAGCGGGAAGAAGCGCGGACCGGCAAGCAGGTGCCGTATGCACTGTTGATGCTGGATATCGACTACTTCAAGCGCGTGAACGACACCCATGGCCACTCGGTAGGGGATAAAGTGCTGCGTGAGTTTGCCCGCCTGATTGCCCTGCAGGTGCGTGCCGGAGATTTTGTTGCCCGCTATGGGGGCGAGGAATTTGTGGTCGTGCTGCTTGGCGCGGACATCGAAAACGCGACCTACGTGGCAGAGCGAATTCGCCAAGCGGTGGAAAACGCCACACTGTTCGACCACGACGGAGACCCCGTCCCGGTGACTACCAGTATCGGCGTTGCCTGCCCGGAAGAGCCGCTAGATAGTGAGGCAACACTGAAAATTGCCGATGAACGCCTTTACTTCGCCAAAGAAGGCGGCCGGAATCGCGTGAAAAACGGTTAGCGGCTTACGGCTCATTTACGGATTGTGGCTCATCTAAAAGATAAAGCGCATCGGCAAGCGAGGCATCCGGGGGATCGCACCCAAGCGCGCTGGGCATGAGGGCCATGTGTGCCTCAATCCCCAGCGCGCTGAGTTGATGCGGCACGCCATCGCCGTGGGCTAAGTGCCCAACGCCCATTAGCCCCACGGCTAGGTAACCCGCTCGTGTGGCATCCGCAAGGGCGCTTGCCATCGCGATGTCCCACGTGAGCTGGGCATTGAGAAAGCGTTCAAACGCCGCTTCGGGCGGTTCATCCTCGCCGTGCCCCACGGGGTGGGTAGCAAACGTCTCTTTTAGCCGCTGGCGATAAGCGTCGCTTGGGTTAGCTGGCGCGGGGATATCGTGGCGGTTTTCTGCCGATACCGCATCAAACCCTTCCGATGCTAGCGTTTGGCGGAGTGCCGGACGAATATTGAGCGCCAGTAGCGGGATTTGCTCCATGCGCGCAAAGTGCAAAATGGGCCAGTAAAGCTCAGCGTTAAACCCCCAGGCGTTGTGCCAATCGCTTTCCGCGAGAAAGGCCTCCTCGCTGAGTTCTCCCGCGACCCAGGCGTCTAACGCGGGTTGGGCATCGCGTGGCAACATCTCCAGCCCGATCACCACCTTGTCGCGATGGGCAGCAAGACCTGCCAAGGTATGCAGCTGCCAGCGATGATGTGTCACTTGGTCATGGTGTTCGCCGAGTAACACCACGTCTTGCCGCGCCGCTTGCGTGAACAGCGTTGGGGCTGAAACCGTCGCGCCGTTTTGCCACCAACTGCCAGGTGTTAGGGTCTCCGGCGATGCCCCAGACGACGCGCATTCGTTGGCCTGAGCGTTCGATAAGAAACTCAGCGCCAACACGGCGAAAGCGGGAATTAAGGCGCGGCTTAAGGGCATGACAACGTCCTGGGTGATGGTTTAGCGGTCCTGGGGATTAATTGGCCTCAAGCTTTTGAATCTCTGCAAGCAGGCCTTCCGCCTCTTCGGTCAGCGTGGCGTTAGCGCGCATATCGCCGTTACGCGACGCTTCCATCGCTTGTTGCAGTTTGCGTTCGTAATCTTGCTGCAGCTTCTTTTTGGGGTCGCGCTTAAATATACCAAACATGGGGAGGCTCCTCTGTTGTGTATACTATTTGTAGAGGTTTTGTTTGCCTTTGTCCAATGTTGGCGCCTGATAATAACGCAGTAACAGTCTTGGATGCCGCTTCAGCACTACGTTTTTAGGCCGAGAGATGCGTTAAACAGTCCCGTAGGAAATGCTCAAAGTCGTTCAAAATGATAGGCAGGCTAGCATGCAGGCGGTGATCATCGTCGATAAGACGTATAGAAAGGCGTTGGCGCTGGGCAAAGTCGATGACCGGCCCCGGCGGGACGACGTCGTCCCGCCAGCCGTGGACGATATGCGTTGCGCGTGCGTGCAGGGCGGGGGTGGTTTCTGGGTAGTCGGGTAGGCCAATGGCGGGGGCAATCAAAAAACACCCCCGCGTGGCGTGCTGGGCGCTGACCATGGCGCTTAGCCAGCCGCCGAGGCTTGAGCCTGCCATGACGCATTCAGCCGGGTTGTCGCCGCGTGCATTCAGCGTTTTATTAAGGTGCTCAAGCCGGGTTTGCGGTTCGGGCATCTCGCGGTAATCCATCACCACCGGCTCGCAGTCGTCGAGCTTTTCCACAATGCCTTTAAGCGCCTGCATTTTTAACGCGCCAGGGCCGCTTTCCAACCCGTGGGAGAGATATACCGTGATCATGAAAAACTCCGCTTCATCGTAGTTATCAACCTACAGTAGCGTCTTCTCTCCTGGCTTGCCAAGCGGCGTCAACCCATCAGCGCAAGGCTTAACAGCGCAAAGGCGTAGCCAATGGCGGCACCGGCCAACACGTCGCTGACGTAGTGCAGGCCAAGCCCCACGCGAGAGATTGCAATCAGCAGCGCTAACGGAATCACAATGGGCAAAAGCCACGGCGTGTGGGCCGCGACCAGCACGCTAAACATCACCGCGTGCATGGTATGACCACTCGGAAAGCTGTAGCGGTCGCGGGCGGGTTCACTGCACTGAATGCCATTGCGATAGGTGATAAACGGGCGCTCACGGCATAATCGTGTTTTTACCAAGCGGTAGACGACAACGGCGAGAAGCGCAGTAAGCGTATATTGCATTAAGCGCATGCCGCCTTCGGGCAGCAAAAATGGCTGGGCTAAAATCAGCGCCACCCACACCGGCCAGTCGCCGAGCCGGCTAGCGGCTTGCAGCGTGACTCGCCAGGGCCGATAGAGCGAGTAGCGCGTGATGCGTTGACAGAATTGCCATTCGAGCAAATCAAGACGATCGAATACGGCAAGAGGGCGTGGTCGCATGATATGCCTCCTGGGCTTGATGAAGATACGTGAGTAGTTGCTGGGCAATGCCCGACCAGCTCTGTTCCAGCGCGCGAAGACGCGCCAAGCGGCCAAAACGGGCGTAATCGGCGGGGTGTTGGCACAGTGATACCGCCGCTTGGCGAAAGGCGTCACTGTCACCGGCGGTGAGGGTTAGGCCGTTATAACCATGTTGAATGAGTTCGGCGCTGGCGGCGTGTCGATACGCCACCACCGCTAAGCCACTGGCCATGGCTTCTGTCACCACATTGCCCCACGTTTCAGATAGCGAGGGAAAGAGAAAAATATCGGCGCTGGCGTAGTGCTGGCTTAATGCCTCGGGCGACAAAAAGCCGGTAAAGTGGACGTCGGGTAGCGCTTTTTGCAATTGGACACGTGCCGGGCCATCGCCGACGATGACTTGAGCCATATCCGGGCGCACACTGCGCATGGCATGCAAGGTTTCCTGCAGTAGCGCTAAGTTTTTTTCTGCGGCGAGCCGTCCCACGTAAAGCGCCACTGGCTGGTGGTCGTTTACCCCCCACTGGCGGCGAAGATTGGCGTCGCGCAGCTCAGGGGAAAATTTATCCCCCTCGATACCGCGCGAGAGTACGCGGACGTGGTCAATGCCATCGCCGCGTAAAACATCTGCCTGTGCCTGGGTGGGCACCAGCGTCAGTGTGCAGCCGTTGTGAAAGTAGCGTAGGTAGCGCTTGGTGAGCGCGGCTAAAAAGCTCACGCCGTAGCTGTGGCAGTAGTGGTCAAAGTTGGTATGCCAGCCGGCCACGATGGGAATATTTAGGCGTAAAGCTGCCTGGCGCGCCGCCCAACCCAGCGGCCCTTGTGTGGCCAGATACACCACATCGGGGCGCTGGGCGAGAAAGAAACGCCGCATCCGCGCCGGCGTGGTCAGGCCGATTTGCACATCGCGATAGCCTGGTATCGGTAACCGTGGTACGTGACGCTCGGTGTGGATCGACCCCGTTTGGCCGGAAGCAGCGCTTTGCGGTTTGGGGCGAACGAGATCAATCGTGACACCCAGGCGCGCAAGCTCGTGGCTTAAGCGGCGCAGCGTATGCGCTACGCCGTTGATTTCCGGCGCCCAGGTTTCACTGACAATACATAGCCGCATCGCAAAGCCACCCTTAGGTTTAACATGGGGCTAGTGTGGCGGGCGGCGATGACAGTGCCGCGACAGATGCGTGAAGAAGTGATGACCATGGACCCGGCTTAGATAATCGCGTGGCGCACCTTGGCGGATACCCATTCGGAGACCAGCACCGTGGCGAAGATCATGAGGAAAATCACGCTGACTTGGTCCCACGCCAAGGTGTTGATGGAGGCGTTAAGCTGCAAGCCGATACCACCCGCGCCGACGAGCCCCAACACGGTGGATTCGCGAATATTGATATCCCAGCGGTAAACGCTGATGCCGGCAAACGTCGGCAGTACCTGCGGCAGCACGCCGTAGCTCATCACCTGCATGCGGCTGGCGCCGGTGGCGCTGATGGCTTCGACCGGCGTGGGGTGAATCTCTTCAATCGCCTCATACAAAAGCTTGCCCACAAAGCCAATCGAGCGCAGGGCAATGGCAATAATCCCCGCCAGTACGCCAGGGCCGAGAATCGTCACCAGCAGCATCGCCCAAATCAGCGAATTAATGGAACGCGACGAGACAATCACCACCAGGGCGGCGCTGCGAATCAGCGGGTGCGGCGTGGTATTGCGGGCGGCTAAAAACGCTACCGGAAATGCCATCATAATGCCGAGCGCCGTGCCCAAGGTGGCGATGTTGATGGTATCCCACATGGGTTTCCACAGCTGCGAGGCGTAGCCCCATTCGGGTGGGGTCATGCGGCTGATCAAGTCGGCGCCCTGGCGACCGGCATCTTCGACAAACACCCACATGGTGTTATCGGAAATCATTTTCCAACAGAGCAGAAAAAGGCTAAGCCCCGCTAGCCAAGCCAGGTACTGCAACCATTGTGCACGCGTCGTGCGCCGCCGCCAGATCGGCAGGCCCTGGGGTGTGGTGGAAACAGGCATGTAAGTTCTCCAGGGGGTACGGGTTTAGGAGTTACTGGTTTATGAATTACTGATTTATGAGTTACTGGGTCCAGCGGCGGACATGGCTAGAGCTGTACTCGCACAACAGCACGATGGCGATGATGATCAGCAAGATGGCCGCAGAGGTGTCGTATTCGTAGCGGCTCAGCGAGGTATTGAGCGTGGCGCCGATACCCCCCGCCCCGACAATGCCAATCACCGATGACTCGCGAAAGTTGATATCCAGGCGATACATAGAAAGCCCGATCAAGCGCGGCATGACTTGAGGTTGAACCGCGTGATTCATGGTCTGCCACCAGCTGGCGCCGGTGGCGCGCACGGCTTCCACCTGGCGCCAATCCAAATCCTCAACATCCTCGGCTAGTAGCTTGGCCATAAAGCCTATCGTGGCAAACGCCAAGGTGATCATGCCCGCGAAGGGCCCAAAGCCGAACATCACCACAAACAGAATCGCGATGATGACCTCTTGGAAGGTGCGTGACACCGCAATAATCGCGCGGCAGACAAAGTAAACCGGCAGGGGGGAAATATTGCGCGCTGCGCCTAACCCCACGGGGATCGCCAACAACACACCCAGCACCGTGGAGGTGAGCGTCATGGTCAAGCTCTCCAGCAGACCCTTGACGATATCGTCGTAACGGCTAACAAAATCGGGCCTCATAAATGCGCCCAGAAAATTCAACGCCCGGCCCGCGCCTTCGGCTACCCGCTGCCAATCCACCTCAACAGAGGCCAACGCCAACGCCAAATAGACCACAGCACCGATAGCGAGCCCCCATCGCATTCGCCGGCTATCAATCAGCGGTAGCCGCCGCCATTGGCCGCGCTGCGCCACTTGTTGGCGGGCTGTTAGTGCGTCAATCTGTTCACTCATCGCGCACCTCCACCCGCTACGCTTGCCAGCGGTCGCGGTTCCCGAGCAGCGCGGGGCTGGCGGCGATGCGTTTCGTCAGCTTCAGTCTCGGTGTCCGCATCAGCCTCGTCGGCTGGTTCGGGCGTTGTATCCCAATCTTCTTCACCATAAATGGTGGTGAGAATTTCACTGGTGAGCTCGCTGGGCGGGCCGTCAAACACGATCTCTCCGGCGCGCAAGCCGACGATGCGGTCGGCAAATTGTTGTGCCAGGGCGACATCGTGGATGTTAATGATCGCGCCGAGCTCGCGTTCAGCGCACAGCTCGCGGATCAAGCGCATGATCTGACGGGAAGTCTTGGGGTCAAGGCTGGCGGTGGGCTCGTCAACCAGCAAAAGCTTCGGGCTCTGCAATAACGCTCTAGCAATGCCGACCCGTTGGCGTTGACCGCCGGAAAGCGCATCCGCGCGCTTATCAATGGCGTGGGGCAGCCCTACCCGTTCCAGCAGCCGGAAGGCTTCGACCACTGCCTCCTGGGGGTAGCGGCGCAGGAAGCTGCGCCAAAAGCCCACGTAGCCGAGCTGGCCCGAGAGGACGTTTTCCATCACGGTCAGTCGGTCGACCAGGGCGTATTCCTGGAAAATCATGCCCATGGCGCGCCGGGCGTGGCGTAACTTATGCCCTGAAAGCTGGGTGAGTTCGGTATCTTCCAGGCGGATGCTGCCCTGGGTCGGCTCTACCAGCCGGTTTACACAGCGAATCAGCGTGCTTTTCCCCGCGCCGGAAGGGCCTATCAGCGCCATCACCTGGCCCTTAGGCAGCGTGAGATCGATATCCGTCAGCGCCCGGTCGCCAGTGGGGTAGCGTTTGTCTACGCCGCTTAATGTCAACATTGTGCTACCTCGTGTACATAACGCAACGGCCAGGAAGGGAGGCCTTCCTAGCCGCGCAAAGCTTGCTGATTAAATGATCAATCGCAGTCGTACGTCACACCATTGGCATCGGCGATGGTGCGAATCACTTCCCAGTTTTCCTGATAGGTAATTGGAATAAACTGCGCTTCACCGGAGTTGGCGAACTCTTCCTCTAGCGCTGTGCCTTCCCAGTCGTAGCTGAAGAACGCGTCCTGGATGTCTTCTGCCAGTTCCGGGTCAAGGTTGTGCGCTAACCCATAAGCGGTGGTCGGGAAGGTTTGTGAGGTATAAACCACCTCGTAGTCGCTCTCTTCCACGACGCCACGCGCCAGCATGCGGCGGGCCACAGAGTTGGCGATGGCGGCAGCTTCATAGTCCTCGTTGACCACCCCTAAAACGGAGTTGTCGTGGGAGCCGGAGAACGCAGTCTCGAAGTCTTCACCCGCTTCCATGTCGTACTCGGAACGCAGCAGCGCTGAAGGCGCGCGGAAGCCCGAATTAGAGGTCTCTGATGTAAATGCCAGCTGGCGGCCTTCCAGGTCTTCAACAGACTCGATGCCGCTGCCCGGGTAGGTAATGATCTCCATTTCATAACCAAAGCTGCCGTCTTCGGCGGCCATCATGGCAAACGGGCGGAAACCGCCGCAGTTGACCGCCACCGGGACGCCACCGGTGTTAAATCCAGCGACGTGAAGGCGACCGGCGCGCAACGCTTCCTGCTGCGCCGCGTTGGACTGCACCGGGAAGAACTGCACATCTTTGCCGGTAGCCTCGCTTAAATGATCCAGAAAGTCAGACCATACATCGGCATAAACGGCAGGATCTTCTACCGGTGTGTAGGCAAAAATCAGGGTATCCGGATTGACCTGCTCAGAAGCGTCGGCGGGGATGTCGGCGATCAAATCGCCATCGTTATCGCTGTAGCGCGATGACAGATCGGCGCTGGCGGCAACGCTTGCCGTGGCAAACAAACCAACGATAGCGCTATTCAATAGGGTGCGTTTTAACAGCATGGCAACGTGCTCCAAAACAGGTGGGCCATAATCGAATCACAAGCGATACCTTGGCCTGATTAGATGACACTGCGGCGTCAATGGTGTGACGAATCAGTGAAGGTGTGGTTACGCGATGCCTTATGCTTTTCACATGCCTTCACAATAAGCCGTTACGTCGTCTTCTTTCGGCGCTGGGCAAACGCGGTCTGCCCCTCTACCCTGAGGCGTGCGAATATCACAGCAAAGAGGGTAAAAAATGACCAACACAGTACTAATCACCGGTGCGAACCGGGGTGTGGGCTTGGCCTTAGCCGAGCACTATCATCAAGCTGGCTGGCGCGTGATTGGGGGGTGTCGCCAGGGCTCGGATGCGCTAAAGGCAGTGGCCGAGCGCGTGATTGAAGGCATTGACGTGACCCAGCCGGAAGACGTGAAGCGTCTAGCGCAGGAACTTGAAGGTGAAACGCTTGGCGTGCTGATCAATAACGCCGGCCTGTTGCGCGATGAATCGCTTGGAGAGATCAATTTCGACACCATCCGTGAGCAGATGGAGATCAATGCCTACGCCCCGCTACGGGTGTGCGAGGCGCTGCTGCCGAATCTGGCTGAAGGCAGCAAGATTGCTAACGTCACCAGCCGCATGGGCTCGATTGCCGATAACGATTCGGGCGGGCGCTATGGCTATCGCGCGTCGAAAGCCGCGCTGAACGCCTTCGGCAAATCGCTGGCAATGGATCTAAAACCCAAAGGGATTGCCGTGGCGCAGCTGCATCCTGGGTTTGTGCAAACGCGAATGGTGAATTTTGGCGGTTTGATCTCCCCGGAAGAAGCCGCTCGGGGTATCGCAGCGCGCATTGAGGCGCTTAGCCTCGATACGACCGGCGGCTTCTGGCACAGCAACGGCGAGCCGCTGCCCTGGTAGTCTTCTTTCTTAGAGCGCGAGCGGCGCTAGCTGATAAACCTGCTCACGCTGACGCTCTTGACGTGCGACCAAGCGTTGCCGCCAAGTGTGTAGTTCTGCCTTGGCGGCATCGGGCAGCGGCTGCTCACGTTCAAAAGTATCGAGCCAAGCAAGCTGTACGGTGCGGTCTTGAAAATCGCCTAGCAGTTTCTGGCGCGGTTTTAAGCGTTTGAGGAAGTCGCTGTATTGCTCGGGCATAAGCTCGGCAAGATAGCGAATGCGTTTGACGCTTTTGCGCAGCTCGTGCAGCGCTTCGTCCGGCGCGTCTGGCTTAAGCCCGGCTAGCTGCTTATCGTGGCGTGCGATGCGCTCTTCCAATACTCGCGTGATCTGCTTCGGCTTAAGCGTATTGAGCGCGCGGGCGAAGGCGTCACTTGCGATCAGTGTTTGCCAGCGCTGCATATCGTCTTGGTAGGCCTCGCTTGCCAGTTCCTCACACAGCGCCTGCTGGCGTTGACGCGCGGCATCGCGCAGCCACTGGCGCAGCGGTACGCCAAGCTGCGGGAGGTCCGGGGTATCGCTGACATCCAGCAAAAAAACATCCAAGTCGCGCAGCTCGCTCGTGGCTTGGGCGCGCTTTTTGATGCGCTTAAGCGCTTTTTTCAGCTTGGGCACTTTTATCACAGCGCGTACGGCTTCTGCTACGGCGCGGCTGCGGCGCAGGTTGACGCGGTACTGGTGTAAAAACTCAGGGTCCTCGCCTGCGATCACGCCCGGCTCTAATGTGCGCACCAGGCCATAATGATGCTGCAGCATGGTTTGCAGTCGCTTGGGCAGTTTTTTATTTTTTAACCTCTTTTTTAGCGTCGGCTGGGACGACATCTTGTGTTTGAACAGCGCGTAGCTGGCATCAATGGGCGTTAGGCTATCGATGAGCTCACCACCTGCTTTCACGTTTTCCACTTCTGCCCAACTATCAATCGGCAGTGCCAGGTGCAGCATGCCCAGGGTGGGTAGTTTGGCTGCGGCCTTGGGCGCTAACTGCTGCGCGAGTTGCTTCAATGCCGGGTTATGGCCCACAAGCGTAATGCGCTCTGCACGAGGATTTGCGTGAACGAGCCAGTGCATAATCGCTTTGGCTTCAACGTTGTAAAGCGCAGGTTCGTTATGCGCGCGGCTTTTTAGCGCCAACCCCGGCAGCGCTCGGCTCAGCTCGGCAAGGGTCTGCTGCGCGCGTACCGCGGGGCTTGCGTATACCGTGCCGGCAAATACGCTGCGGCGTTGCAAGCCGGCGGCGATGGCGGCCGCCTGCGTTTCACCGTGCGAGCTGAGTGGCCGCTC
>JBNJFC010000029.1:0-17317 GCA_051746485.1 Pseudomonadota bacterium | reverse complement strand
GAAGAACAGGATGAAGAACTCCTGGAATTCCACCATGCCCGCCTGCCATACCATCAGCGTGGTGATATCGCCGAAGGGACTAAAGGCGCCGCCGGCGTTAGCGGCTACGACGATATTGATACACGCCATGTTAATGAAGCGCTTATCGCCCTCGGCCACTTTGGTGACAACGGCGCACATCAACAGTGCGGTGGTCAGGTTGTCGGCGATTGGCGAGAGGATAAACGCCAAGCCCCCGGTGAGCCAAAACAACTGGCGGTAGCTGAAGCCCTTACGCAGCATCCACGAGCGAAGCGCATCAAAGACTTTGCGCTCGTCCATGGCGTTGATGTACGTCATGGCGACCAGCAGGAACAGCATCAGCTCGGTGAACTCCAAAAGCGTGATGCGGAACGCGTGTTCGGAATCCGTCGACATACCGTTTTGGACGTACACCCACCCGATCAGGCCCCAAATGATACCGGCGGCCACGAGTACGGGTTTTGATTTGCGCATGTGGATCTTCTCTTCGGCCATGACCAGCATGTAGGCCAAAACGAAGATCGCGACGGCAAAAAAGCCCACACCGCTACTGGTGAGATCGAGTTCACCAGTAACGGCGAAAGCGCTGGGGCTAAAAAAGAACAGCAGTGGAGCCAACAAAAAAAGCCAGCGGCGATAAGATCGCGGCTGGCTTGATGGCGCATACAACTTAGTCATGGCGACGTTTTTCCTTTCAGTCAAGCGTCAAAGGGAGGGTGAAAAAGCGGCATTAGTTTAGCAAGCTATACTGCAGCGCAATACGGAATAAAAACGAACGAAACTAGTTCATAGATGCGTAATCATGTCTTTTTTTAGTAAATTAGTCGTTTGTGCAATGGTATCTCAGCCGATATTGCGTTCTTTTTTTTGCGGCATTTTGCCGCGCTTTAGTTTTACGCCCATACGCCGATAACATGACTAAGGTAACGATAAGTATCACATCGGTTTGACTGTTTACGCACAATAAACGCACTATTAATGCTAATACTATTGCCCCTCTGCTGCGCCCAAGTGACTGATACGGTTAAGTGGTTAATGCGGGCCAGTCATTACTTTTAGGAATCACGTACGTTCATGTGGTCAACTGTTTCTCTTAATAATCGCCCGCTAGTATGGGTGGCACTGGTGGCGCTGCCCGCTTGTGTGTGGATTCCCGATGCGCTTTTACGCTTGGTCGCGGCGCTATTTGTCGTGATGGGGATATGGGATGCATGGCGCCTAGTGCGTCAGCAGCGCATGTATATGCGGCTGTCGCAGGATGTGATTAGCCTCACCGGCGATGCCGTGGTGGTGAGCGATGCGGAGAATCGTGTGATGGCGGTAAACCCGGCGTTTACCGAAATTACCGGCTTCGAGAGCTCCGAAATGGTGGGCCGTAAGCTCGAAACCTTAGCCGCGCCGCGCCACGATAAAGCGTTTTACCAAACCTTTTGGAGCACGTTGAAAAGCACCGGTCGCTGGGAAGGGGAAATGTGGAACCGGCGCAAGCACGGCGACGAATACCCTGAGTGGCTGAAAGTGCGTGCGGTGACCGATAAGCGCGGCGAGATCACGCATTTTATCAGCATCTTTACCGACATTTCAGCGCAAAAAGCCCGTGAGCAGGATTTACGCCGTATCGGCTATGAAGACCCGCTGACCGGTTTGCCTAACCGCCGCCGGCTGCACGATTTAATGGCCTCGCGCCTGCGCCACCTGCGCGCCGGGGAGAGCTTGGATTTGGCTTTGATCGATATCGACGGCTTAAAAACCGTCAACGACGGGTTAGGCGTTGAACAAGGGGATCGCTTGCTGGCGCGTTTTGCTCAGCGCTTGGCAGGTTACGCGGCGGGCGGCGTGGTAGGGCGCCTTGGCGGCGATGAGTTTTTGGTCATCCGCACCACCACCTTTGATGACCACGATAAGTGGGTGGCAGAGCTCCGTGAGCACATGTGCAACCCGTTCGAAATTGATGAGCAGTCACTGCGGTTGGGGATTACTGTGGGCAGTTGCCGCGCCCCGGAAGATGGACGAGATTCCGGCGTGCTGTTTCAGCGCTTAGAGTCAGCGCTTTATAGCGCCAAGCGCTTGGGGCGTAACCATAGCCTGCGCTTTCGTCCGGCGTTGGATAAGCAGGATAACCCGCAGCTGGCGCTGGTCAGTGATTTGCGCGCGGCGTTGGTCTCGGGAGATCAGCTGGAGCTGCACTACCAGACGCAGCACCACCCGGGCTCAGGCGAACTCGCCGGTATGGAGGCGCTGTTGCGTTGGCGCCACCCGCGCGATGGCATGATTTCCCCCGGCGATTTTATCCCCCTCGCGGAGCGCCACGGCCTAATGGCGGAGCTTGGCACCTGGGTGATCGAGAAAGCCTGCGCCCAGCAGGCGCATTGGCAAAATAGTGGGATGCCGAATACCACGGTATGGATCAATATTTCTGCGCTGCAACTGTTCCAGGGGGACTTGGAAAGCCAGCTTTCTGGCTGCTTGAAGCGTTACCGCTTGCGCCCGGCGCAAATTGGTTTGGAGCTTACCGAGTCGGTGCTTTTAGATGAACGTGCCGGCGATATGGGCCCAAGGCTGAAAGCGCTGCGCGATCAAGGCTTCCCGATTGCGATTGACGATTTTGGCACCGGCTACTCCTCGTTGGGGTATCTCAAGCGCCTGCCGGTGGATAAGGTCAAGCTGGATCGCGCCTTCATCCGTGAACTACCCGAAAGCCAAGCTGACTCGGCGATTGTCAAAGCCGTACTTGCCATGGCGGAAGGGATGGGGCTGGATGTGGTCGCCGAGGGTGTTGAGACCAAGGAACAGTCCCAGTTTCTGGTCGATGCCGGGTGCGGTATCGTGCAAGGGTTCTATTTTGCTCGCCCTCTGCCGGTACCGGAGTTGGAGACGCGATGGCTGCGTGATTCGCCAGAGCGCGCTAAGGCCTCGCTGGCCGCCCAGTCAACCTCTTAAGCTTAAGCGTTTACGGCTTGGCAACTAAGCGCGGGAAACCGCGCGCTATCACCGCGCATATGACGCCCCAAATAACGGCCTGCGTGGGCAGCAGCCAGGGCGCGAGCGTCACATCGGCGAGCATCGCGCCGCCGTAATAAGACAGCGGGCCGCTTGTCGCGCCACCCAAGAATGCCAGCAACGGGTAGCGCCATAGCCAGCGCAGCGAGTGCAGAATCAACGTGGCGAATAGCGGCCACAGCATCCACAACCATAGCGGCATTACGCCGAATATTCGGATATGACCGCTGAAATCAAACCCGCCAAGCAGGCTTAAACCGCCGTCGAGCAGAAGCCCGAGTAGCGCAAAACCCAATAGCAAACGCCACTCCCCCGGCACCGCCATCGTGCGCAAGTGCCAAGCAATCAGCGCGCTGCCGCCAGCCAGGGCCAGCCAAGAGCCGCCTAGCACACACAAAAACCAGCCCGCTTGAAAGCGCAAGATGTTGGCGAGCAGCACACGCCAAGAAGGAAGTGCTGTCGCCATTACAGCGCTCCCGTGAGCGGCACCGGTTTGGCTTGGGGCTTGGCTAGCAGCAAGTGGCAGGTGCCAATTGATCGCTCTAAAAAGCCGCCCTCGCAGTAGCACAGGTAGTAGCGCCACATGCGCACGAAGCGCTCGTCGTAGCCCAGGGCGTGCACGGCTTCCAGGCTGGCTTCAAAACGGTGGCGCCATTCGCGCAGGGTGCGCGCGTAGTGCTGGCCAATCTCATCGAGCGCCACCATATTGAGCGACGTTTTGCGCGTCAGGCTTTTGAGCATAGCGTGGTGTGAGGGCAGAAAACCGCCAGGGAAAATGTAGCGCTTGATGAAATCCATCTCGCGTTTTGCCGCTTCGAAGCGCTGGTCGCGAATGGTGATGGCCTGCAGCATCGCTTGTCCATCCTCGGCGAGCAGGCTATCGATTTTGGCCAAGTAGGTATCTAAGTACTGATGGCCTACGGCTTCGATCATCTCTACCGAGATCACGCGGTCGTAGGTGCCGGTGAGCTCGCGGTAATCCTGTTTGAGCAGGGTAATTTTATGCCCCAACCCCTCCGCTTTGATGCGCGCCGCCGTATGGGCGTATTGCTCTTCCGAGATCGTGGTGGTGGTGACGTGGCAGCCACGGGTTTTGGCTGCATGCAGGGCAAGCCCGCCCCAGCCGGTGCCGATCTCCAACAACTGGTGCTCGGGGCCAACGTCGAGCTTCTCCAACATCAGGTCGAGCTTGTAGGTCGAGGCCTCTT
Source organism: Pseudomonadota bacterium (assembly GCA_051746485.1). Lineage (GTDB taxonomy): Bacteria > Pseudomonadota > Gammaproteobacteria > Pseudomonadales > Halomonadaceae > Vreelandella. Next base: position 13,088 of record JBNJFC010000029.1, on the reverse strand, counting down.
CTAGGGTGGCATCCGGGTAAGGGAACACGGCGCTTGAGTACATCCAGTGTTCACGATCCAGAAACGTCGAGAATAGGTCGTTGCCGATATCGTAATGGGCGGCGATATTACGCTTAGAGCCTTCGACGCTATTACGTTGAAATCGGTAGGCGGCATTGAGCAGCCAGCGGGTAAAGCGCGCGCTGCCGGTTTCAAGCTTGCCGTTGACCTGCTCTAGGTTAGCGGCAAAAAGGCGCACCAGCGCGACAAGGTCGTCGGCGTCCCAATCGTGATCCATGTACGATTCCGCCGCCCCGATGGTTCCGCCGAAGGCCAGGCGCTTCCAGGCGCGCGGGTGGCGAATGACGATCGTCGCTTGCAGCGGCCCGCCCCGGCCAAGGTGGTGGCGTTTCGTGCCCTCAATCAGGGTAATGTAACCGCCCTGAAACGTATCGAGCTGTTTGAGCAAGCGCGGTTTTAACCAGCGCGTCACGCGGTCCGTTTGCGCGGCGGACGGGCTCGTTGCCGGCGCAGTCGCGCTTTTTGTAAGCGAAGAAGCCGTGGCGGATGACGTTGACGAGCGGGACGGACGCAGGATTGTCATTATCGTGTCTCCTTGCGTTGAGGATGGTCGTAAAGGGGGACGCGCTTGAGCCACAGTTTGAGCGCTTCATAGTGAATGCCCGCCACCGTTTTCAGGCTGATCCATGGTTGGCGCGCCAGCGTGCGCAGCAGCACGCCGCGCGTGGCCGGCGCGGCGGTCAGCGTCAGGGTGGCGTCAAACTGGAGCGGCGGTGTATCGGGAGCCGGATCGTTGTGCCAATTCTCCATGTGCACGAGCAGCTGCTCGCCCGGGGTGTTGAAGCGCCAGCGGTAGGTCATGTCCATGGGGTTGAACGGCGAGACGTGCATCGCTTTGGCAAATGTCGCTGCGTGGCTATAGCGTTTGGGATCGACCACACAGGCATAAGCGGTACGTTCGCGCCACGGCATGTTGGTGACTTCCCCCAATACGGCGGCGAGCCGGTCATCGCGGTCGTAAACGTAGTAAAGCGTAATGGGATTAAAAACAACGCCGAGAGTCCGCAGCTGGGTGAGGATAAAAATCCGCCCGTCAGGGGAGCTGCCTAGCTGGCGGGTGAGCTCGGCGCGCACGGCGTCTTTTAGCGGGATATCCGTCGGGGCGAGGTAGTCTTCCCGGCGAAAGCGCGCTAGCGCCGGGCGGCGGGCGCTAAAACCGGGCACGCCGTCGAATAGCGAGGGCAACTCGTCAAGGTCCAGCCATGCCATCCATATCGGGTAACGAAACGCATGATGGCGCGGCGTAAAGCGCCGGTGGCGCAGTGTGCCACGATAAATACGCGAGCTAACCGCCTCTGCCGTCATGCTCATCCGAGTCCATCTCCCACGCCTGCTTCAGGCATCAGGTCGTGCGCCGGCAGCGCGGGTGACATCTCGGGCGGTGTCGCCGCTTCGTCGCAGCCTAACGCGCGGGCGACGCGCAGCGCGCTCCACACCCCGTCTTCGTGAAAACCGTTACGCCAGTAAGCGCCGCAGAAGTGGGTGCGGCCAAAGGTGGCGGGGGCGCCGGAAATTTCGCCGTGGCGCTGCTGGGCGGCGTAGCCGTCGAGGGTAAACTGCGGGTGAGCGTAGGTGAAACGCCCAAGCACCTTGGCGGGGTCGATGCTCTCGCTGTCGTTTAAGGTCACACAGAACGTGGTGTCGGCCTCTAGGCGCTGCAGAATGTTCATGTCGTAGGTGACCGAAACGCGCGCTTGCGCGTCGCGCTGATCAAGGCGGTAGTTCCAGCTGGCCCAAGCGCGCCGACGCCGTGGCAGCAGGCGCGTATCGGTGTGCAGCACGACGTCGTTGTCTTGATACGGCATCGCCCCGAGGATATCGCGCTCAGCGGGCGAGGCATCGCTTAGCATCGAAAGCGCCTGGTCGCTATGGCAGGCCAGCACCACCTGATCAAAGCGTTCTTCACCTGTTGGGGTAGTCAGCGTGACCCCGGCGCTATCGCGCTGGATGGCGCTGACCGGTGTGTTCAACCGAATGCGCGAGGCGTATGGCGCGGTGAGCGCGGGGATGTAGGCCCGAGAGCCGCCAACCAAGGTGTACCACTGCGGGCGGTCGCTGACGCTTAACAGCCCATGGTTGCGGAAAAAACGCACGAAGAAGGTCAGCGGAAAAGCGCGCAGATCACTGATGCTGGCCGACCAAATCGCCGCGCCCATGGGCAGTAAGTAACGGCGCTGAAAGGCGTCGCTATAGCCATTGCGGTCCAGATACTCACCGAGCGTCATATCGGCGGGTAGGCGCTCGCTGTCGAGGTCTCGGGTCGCCTCGCGGTTAAAGCGCATGATATCGCCAAGCAGCCGGTAGAACGCTGGGCGCAACAGATTGCGCCGCTGGGCGAATAGCGAGCCTAGCGTGTGGCCGTTGTATTCGAAATCGACCTCGGTTTCGTGCACCGAGAAGCTCATTTCGGTGGGCTGCACGGCCACACCCAGGGTTTCTAGCAAGCGCTGAAAGTGCGGGTAGGTCCAGTCGTTAAAGACGATAAAACCGGTATCGACGGCGTACGGCTTGCCGCCCACCTCCACATCGATGGTCGCGGTGTGGCCGCCCAAGCGCTCGGCGGATTCAAAAAGTGTCACTTCGTGCTGCGCTGAGAGATACCAGGCGGCGGCCATGCCGCTGATGCCGCTGCCGACGACGGCGATGCGTTGCGAAGCGTGAAGCGGGGCAGGCTGGGTCATGCGTTCTCTCCTTGCGACCGTGCCATGCGCAGGCCAATGGCGTGGCGCAACCCCGGCGGCAGAATGCCGATCAGCTTGACCAGATACGTAAAGCGGCGTGGGAAGTGAATATCCAGCGTGCCTTTGGCCAGGCCATTGAGAATGGCTTCTGCGGCGTGATCAACGCTTACGCGCATCGGCATGGGAAAGTCGTTGCGCTCGGTAAGTGGGGTTTTCACAAAGCCTGGGTGGATGAGGCTGACACCGATGCCTTCTTGGTGCAGATCAAGGCGCAATGACTGCAAAAAGTAGCTCACCGCCGCTTTGGAAGCGCCGTAAGCTTCGGCGCGGGGCAAGGGCAGATAGGCAGAGGCGCTGGACGTGGCGGCAAGGCGTGCCGGCCGACCTTCTTTACGTGCAGCACGCAGCAGCGGCAGAGCGGCTTCCACCCCATAAAGCGTCCCGTACAGATTGGGCGTGAAGACTCGCTCGATCAGCGCCATATCGAAATCGGGCATATCCACGTACTCGCAGGTGCCCGCGTTAAGCAGTACCAAATCCAATGCGCCGAGTCGCTCGCGGATCGTTTCGCCGGCAGCAAGCACGGCGTTGCGGTCGCTGATATCCAGCGGCAGGGCAATGGCGTTGGTGTGACTCGCGCACAGCGCGTCGAGTTTGTCGGCGCTGCGGGCGCTTAAAACCACCTGGTGGCCTTCATCGAGCAGTTTGTTCGCTACCGCTTCGCCGATCCCGGAGGTGGCGCCGGTCAACCAAATGCGTTGCGGCGTTTGCCATCGACTCATGAAACACTCCGTTAACTGACGTCTTACCGTTAATTGACTCGCCGTTTAAGCAGGCGTACTAAGCGGCCTAGAACGGGGACGTGCTCGTATAGCATGGCGCCCGCATCAAAGTAATCCTGGTGGTGCGTGACGCGCCCATCGTCAGCGAACGTCAGGTGCGAGCATCCCTCTACTGCGATGATCTTGCCGCTTGCCAGTGACGGGTGCGCAAAGTGCATGGTCCATGTCACAAAGGCAGTATCGCCTTGGCACACTTTCTGATGATAGTTGAAGCGACACTCGGTGACGTTTTCGTACATCGTCGCAAAGTAATGCTCCAACGCAGTACGTCCTTCGATGCGGTGCAACGGATCGCCAAAAACGATATCGTCAGTATATACCTCGTATAGCTTTTCTGTACAGGTGTTGTCTAGTTTGTTAAAAAAAGCACAGAAGGTCTCTAACGCTGTTTCGTGAGGCATAAGGATGTCCTAGTGTCGACAGGTTCAGGGCGAACGACCTACTTCAGCGCCTTGAACGCCTCAAGCGCGCGGTGTCGTGCGGCTTTGTGCTCGACAATCGGGGCGGGGTAGTCGAGCCGGGTGAGCAGGTCGCGCGGTGGCGCATGGCGCGCTTTTGCCGGAAGCTCGGCGAGCTGGGGCAGCCAGTGGGCAATAAAGTCGCCCGCCGGGTCGAAGCGGGTGGACTGGGTCGTGGGGTTGAAAATACGAAAGTAGGGCGCGGCATCGGTGCCGGTGGAGGCAGCCCATTGCCAGCCGCCGTTGTTGGCACTGAATTCGCCGTCGATGAGATGGCGCATAAAAAACGCCTCGCCACGGCGCCAGTCGATAAGTAAGTGTTTACTCAAAAACATCGCGGTCACCATGCGCAGACGATTGTGCATCCAGCCGGTGGTTACCAGCTGGCGCATGGCGGCATCCACCAACGGGTAGCCGGTGCGCCCCTCGCACCAGGCGTGGAAGCTTTCGTCGTCATCGCGCCAGGCGAGCGCCCGGGTGTGGTCCTGAAACGGCTGGTGACGGCACACCTTGGGAAAGCCCACGGCCACGTGTTGGTAAAATTCGCGCCAGATCAGCTCATTCACCCAGGCGGTTAAGCCCGCATCGCCGTCCGCTAAGTGGCCACCGTTTTCGCCCATCACCGCCTGTAGGCACTGGCGGTAAGAGATCATCCCTAGCGCCAGATAGGGCGAAAGCCCGCTGGTGCCGCGCACTGCAGGAAAATCGCGCTGGTCGTGATAATAGCGGCCGCGAAAGCGTAAAAAACGTTCCAGGTGATCCGCAGCGGCGTTTTCACCCGCCGGCCACTGGTGGCTATCCACAGGGGAGTCATCAAGCTCGGGAAGTGCCGGTAGCGGGTCGCTGTTGATATTGAGCGGCGCTTGCGGCGAAGGCGTATCGCGGAGGGTGAGCTGCTCGGGTTGTACGTTTTTATGCCAGGCTTTCGCGAACGGCGTAAACACCCCGTAATAGTCGCCTTTACCGGTGAGCAGTGTGCCTGGGGCAAAGGCGACGGCGTCGTGGTAGCCGTTGGCGGCAATATCGGCGTGATGAAAGGCGTCAAAGACGGCTTGGTCGCGGCGTTGCTCGTTGAGCGAGTACTCGTAATTAACGTGCAGTGCTGAGATGCCTTGCTCGCGGGCGATCTCTAAAAGCGCTTGAGGTGCGTTGTCGAAGGTGTCGATATCGCGGTGTAAAAGGGGAATGTTCAGCCCTTCCAGGGCCTCTTTTAACGCGGCAACGCCACGGGCATAAAAATCGAGCTTATTGGCGCCGTGGTCGTGGGCTTGCCACTGTTTGATACTGCGCAAAAACACCGCAACCACAGGCCCTTTTGCCGCTGCTGCCGCAAGTGCGCTGTGATCGTGAATGCGTAAATCGCTGCGAAACCAAACCAGCTGCCGTGCCATATTGCCTCCATTAACGCGAAAAAGCGCCCCGAGATGCAGTGCTATAGCACGCCCGATTCGCGCAGCAGCGGACGTAAGCGCGAGATGGCTTGCGGCAAGTCATCCCCCAGCACGTGGACCGAATCATCGGTGAACGCTTGCTCACGTAGGCGTGCCACTTCCCCGCACACGCCAAGCGGCACGTTCAAGTTTTTTGCGGCGTTGGGTAGCGCTTCGCGAATGTAGCTATCGCTTTCTTTTTGGCCACTGGCCAACAACACCATCGACGAGTGCAGGCGGGCGACGGCTTGGGGGAGGTCTTCTAGCGGAAGGTTGCGGTCTAACAGCTGCACGCGGTAACCCTGTTCACTGGCCATCAGGGCGGCCATGAGAATCCACAGCGGGCCGGGGTCGTCGGGCATCGCGTTGAGCAGAATCAACGGTCCGCGCGTGGCTTGGTTGGCGTAGTGCAAGCGGATGCCGATTTGACTGCGCAAAAACGCTTCCAAGGTGCGCCGAACCAGGGCATCCGGTGCGTTGGCCCATTGGGCTTCCAAACTGAGAATCACCGGTTGCCACAGCTCGTTAATCGCCACGCTAATCGGGTAGATGGAGAGGCTCTGGTAATACAGCGATTCCAGCTTGGGCAGGTCCAACGCTTCGATGGTGGCCTGCAACTGCTGGCGTTGGCTTTCCCAGTCACCGCTGGTTGGTGTCGGGGTTTCGACCTTTTCTGGCTGGTCGAGCAGGTCGCCGACTTGACTGACCGGTACGCCACGGTTTAGCCACTGGAGGATACGTTCCACCCGAGTGATGTCGTCCTGCGCGTAAAGGCGATGCCCTTTTGGCGTGCGTTGGGGGCGAATGAGACCGTAGCGCCGCTCCCACGCACGCAGCGTCACCGAGTTCACACCCGTTAAGCGGGAAACTTCCCGGATCGGATAAAGCGGAGTATCGGGTGGATGGGTCGCCTTGTGACTCATGGGCGCGGATGCCTCTTGATTGTCTTAACCATATGTTGTCGTAAAAATATTGTCGTAATACAGGATAACTGGCGTAATGTTACCACGTATTATACATGATCCCTTTGTACAACTTGTTGCCGCCGGGTACAACCACTCAGCGCGGTTACACCGTTGATCCCCTTTCTTCTAGCAGCGCTTGGGCTAGCGTGTAGCCTGAAAGCCAGGCGTCTTCAACGCGACCTCCACGTAAGCTGTCGCCACAAAGCGCCAGGCCGTCGCGGCCGATGGCAAAGCCCTCGGCTGGCATACCAGCATCCTCGGCTGGCTGCGAATAACGCCAGCGGTGGGCGCCCATGTCGGTTACCCTGGGAAATGCCAACGGCGCGGGAAATAAGCTTTTTAGTGCGTTAAATAGCTGTTGTGCGACCGCATCGCTTTGTTCTTCCAAGTGTGCTGCGCTCCAATCAAGCTGGGCGATAAGGCTGACGCTTTCGGGCTCGGCCTCACGCCCGGGTTTGGTGGCATTGCGCGAGATAAGCCGTAATGCTGGGTGCTGGGCGCGTGCCATCTGCCAGTCGGGTGCAACGCCGGGCAGCCCTGGGAGAGGTGTTTCAAACACCGCCCAGCCCGCCCAACAGCTTTGCTGGGGCAGGCGCTTACAGAGCGAAAAAAGCGCGTTATCCCAGGGTTGTACCAGTAATTCGGCTTGCGGCGGCGGTGCGGTAATCACCACCTGTGTATAAGGGCCAAAAACATCGCCATTTTGGCAGCCTAGCTCCCAGCCGGCTGCCGTTTTGGTCAGTGCGGTGATGCGTGTGGCGCTATACAGGATGGCGCCTTGTGCCGTGAGCGTCTCGGCTAAGTGGCGTGTGATCGCGCTCATGCGCGGGGTGCCGGTATAACGCGTTTGCCCATCGTGATGTGTCTGCCAGCCACTTGGGCTAGCCTGATAAATAGCGTTCGGCCATTCGGCGACACAGCCGTCGCGGTGCCAGCGTTCGACTTCTGCGGCAAAGTCGTCGTTGCGAACGGTAAATGCTTGGGCGCCGAGGTCCACCGTGGCATCGGGGCGGCGCTTGCTCGACATGCGCCCACCTGGCCCGCGCGCTTTATCGAACAGTGCAACGCGCTGGCCCGCTTGTGTCAGGACGTTAGCACAGGCAAGGCCGGCAAGACCGGCGCCGATCACGGCAATGGTGGAAGCGTCGGTGAGAGGGTCAGTGTGAGGGTTAGTGTGAGAGTGGTTAGCCGACATAACGGACATCCTCTAATAAACTTACGCTATTGTAACAGCGTGGTATAAATATTGTTTAATGACGATGTTCGACATTTTCGCCGCTGACCGCGGCTACCGCGGTCAGCGGCTAAGGAGTTCTTAATGCGTGTACTCATCACCGGTGGTAGTGGGTTTGTTGGCCAGCGACTATGTGAGCGGTTAGTGGCCGAGGGACATGAGCCTCAAGTGGTATCGCGCTCGCCAAATACGGCGCGCGGGCAGTTGCCGAAGGCGTGTGATGTGCGCGAGAGCGCTCAGGCGTTTCTTGATTCACCCCCCGAGGCGCTGGTGAACCTGGCCGGCGAGTCAATTGCAGCAAAGCGCTGGAGCGATGAGCAAAAAGAGGAGTTGATCCAATCGCGGCTGAAAGCCACGCAACAGCTGATCGTGCTCTGCGAGCAGTTAAAAGATAACGGTCAGCCGCTGCCCAAGGCCATGGTGTCGGCCTCCGCTATGGGCTACTACGGCGATCAAGGCGACAACAAGGTCACCGAAGACACGCCGCCGAACGATGAGTTTGACCATCGCTTGTGTGCCAAGTGGGAAGCAGCGGCCAAAGAGGTTGAAGCCTTCGGGGTGCGCTTGGCGATCTTGCGGATTGGCTTGGTGCTCGATGCCGGTGGCGGCAGCCTACAAAAAATGCTGCCGCCGTTTAAGCTCGGCCTAGGCGGGCGCTTTGGCGATGGCACGCAGTTCATGCCGTGGATTCACCGCGAAGATTTGGTCGAGGCGATTGTGTTCCTGCTCAAGGACGAAAGCCTAAGCGGGCCGTTTAACGCCAGCGCCCCTAAGCCGGTCACCAATGCCGAATTCACCAAGACGCTGGCCAAAACGCTCCATCGCCCGGCGATATTCCCCGTGCCCGCGTTTGTGCTCAAAGCGATGCTGGGGGAAATGTCGCGGCTGCTGCTAACCGGTGCCGATATGCGCCCGGCGCGCCTGGAAGAGGCGGGGTTTACCTTCAAATACCCCACGCTCGACAAGGCCCTGGGCGCGATTCTGCGTTAGCGATCGGCATCGACGGTAATCACCACCCGCACGGCGTCTAAACGCAGGCGGGTGTTTTCGATGGCGTCGCTAAGGGCGTCGCGCTCGGCTTTTAGCGCTTGAACTTCCGTGTCACGTACCGCCGGGTTGTGCTCGGCCAGTGCCGTCAGGCGGGCAAGTTCGTTATCCAGCTGAGCGCGCATGCGGGTTTCCGCCGCTTCGATGATGCTCGGTAGCTCGCGATCAGCTTCGCCTTCGCCTTGGGCTAAAAGCGTTCGCAGCTGCTCGTGGCGGCTTTTGATTAAATCTCGCGCCAGCGACTTGTTGACCTTCTGCACGTTCTTGGAAAGCCCGGTGAACGAGATCTTGTCAGTCAAGTTGGCGCCGGACTCATCGAGCAGTACGCGCACCGCCGTCGGCGGTAGAAAGCGGTTCAGGTGCAGCCGTTTTGGCGCCGGGCAGTGGGTGCGGAATACCAGTTCCGCCATCAGCCGCCCGCTCGGAATGGCCGGGTGGCGAAGGAGCGCCAGCGCGCTGTTGCCCATGGTGCCGTCGAGCACCCGGCCCATCATCTCGCGCAGCAGCGGGTGCTCCCAGGAGAGGCGCTGAATGTCGTCGCGGGCGAGCGCGACATCGCGGCGATAAGTGGCGGAAAAGCCCTCTTCGCCTTTTGCCAGCCCCGGCAGCCCGTCGAGCATTTGCTGGCTGGGCGAGAGCAGCATGACGTTGCCGCCCAAGTCTTGGCTATCCACGCCGAAAATATCCAGTGCACGCTCGACAAAGCGTGGTAACGCCTTGTCGTCGTCCAATTCACTAACGGCGTCGATCACCGCTTTCGCGCGGGCTGGGCGGCAGGCGTTAAGTTCGAGCAGGCGGTTGCGCCCGGCATCCCTCTCGGCAAGCTTGGCCGAGAACATTTCGCGAGTTTCTTCGACGATCTCCGTGAGCATCTCATCGTCGAGCAGCGCATCGGCGAGGGCGTCGCCAAAGGCATCGAACAAGTCGCTGCCGACGCCGTGGGGCGCGCTGAACGCGTCCATGCCGTCGTGGTACCAGCGCAGCAGACGCTCGCCGGGGCTGCCTTCGAAGGTGGGCACGTGAATCTCAATGGCATGCTGCTGACCAATGCGGTCGAGCCGGCCGATGCGCTGCTCAAGCTGATCCGGATGCTGGGGCAAGTCAAACATCACAAGGTGGCGGCAGAACTGGAAGTTGCGCCCCTCCGAGCCGATTTCCGAGCACACCAGCACTTGGCAGCCGTCCTCTTCGTCGGCAAACGCGGCGGCGGCGCGGTCGCGCTCGATCAGCGAGAGGTCTTCGTGGAACACCGGCGCGTGGTAACCCCCCAGCACGCGCAGGCCCTCGGCGATGCCCTCGGCGGTTTCGCGGTGGTGGGCGATCACCAGTACCTTCTCAAGCCCTTTTTTATTGGCAAAGCCGCTTTCGCTGTCGTCGCTGAGTTTTTCTAGCAACCAGTTGATACGCGGGTCGATGTGCCACCAATCCTCGGCGTTGAGCGGGTCATTGGAGAGCTCGCGGTACATGGCGTCCGGGTAGATCAATACATCCGGGTGATCCATGCCGGTTTCGATCAAAAGCTCATCAAGGTAGTCCTCGTCGCGCGCCAGGCGGCGCACCACGCGGCGATACGCCGACGGTAGCGCGAGCGGCACCGGGTGATAACGCCGCTCGGGGAAGCCGCCCACGTGGCGGCGGCTGTTGCGGAACATCACCCGCCCGGTGCCGTGGCGGTCGAGCAGGGCATCGCGAAGCTGCACACGGGCGGCGTCGTGTTGCTCCGCGCTGGCTTCGAGGTTGGTCAGCGTTTCGAGCAGCGCTTGGCTATCGCGATCATCCGCGACGGCATCCACTTTGGTGCGCGCCTGCGTATCGCCAGGCAAGGCGTCTAGCGCATCAATGGCGCCGGCGACCTTGACGTAGTGGCGCTCTTCTTGTTTAAAGCGTTCTAGGTCATGGTAGCGCTCGGGGTCGAGCAGGCGCAGACGGGCAAAGTGGCTTTTTAGGCCCATTTGCTCCGGGGTGGCGGTGAGTAGCAACAGCCCGTCGATTTCGGCCGAAAGGCTCTCCACGCATTGATACCCGGCGCCGCTGCCTTCTTCGTGCCAGTCGAGGTGGTGCGCTTCATCGACAATCAATAGATCAAAGCGGCTTGCCAGCGCCTGCTCTTGGCGCGCGGGGTTGGCAAACAGCCAGTCTTGGCTGGCGAGAATCAGCTGGCCGCTGTCAAACGGGTTGTCGCTGCCGTGGGCTTGGCTCTGGCTTTCATCGAGCAACGTGACGCTAAGCGAGAAGCGGCGCAGAAGCTCCACCAGCCACTGGTGGGTAAGGCTATCCGGTACCAAAATCAGCGCGCGCTCGACGCGGCCAACGAGCAGCAGGCGATGAAGAATCAGCCCGGCTTCGATGGTTTTGCCCAGGCCGACCTCGTCTGCAAGCAGTACGCGCGGGGCGTGGCGGCGGGCAACTTCATCGGCAATGTAGAGCTGATGCGGGATCAAATCGATACGCGGCCCGGAAAAGCCCAGCGCGCTGTGCTGTTCGATGCGTTGATGGTGGTGCAGGGTGCGAAAGCGCAGATCGAACCAGTCATTGCGGTCGACTTGGCCGGTCAGTAAGCGATCACGCGCCTGGTCGAACTGCATGGTATCGGCAAGCTTGGCTTCGGGCAGCTCGCGGACCTCGCCGCTGTCGTCTTGGCCGATGTAAGTGATCAGCCCATCATGCTCTTTGCTGTCATCGACAAGCATCTGCCAGCCATCGGCAGAGAGAATGCGGTCACCACTGCCAAACTGCACGCGGGTAAGCGGTGCCTGGCGGGTGTTGTAGGTGCGGGTTTCCTGGCTGGCACTGAACAAAATCGTCACACTGCGGGTGTCGCAGTTAAGCACGGTGCCAAGCCCAAGCTCAGCCTCGCCGTCGCTGATCCAGCGTTGGCCGGGAGAAAAGTCGCTCATGGTGCCTCAAAGGATGCTAGAAACGGGTCAACGACCGCCGAGTGGGTGGCCCGGCGGCGAGTGGGGCGGGGGATTCTAACGCAAAGGGGCTGAGGGATTAAGCGCTTGTCGCGTTAATCGGGTTTTCATCAGATTTTGCGCGGGATATCCGGTACTTTCAGTGCCGGGAGGGACAGCGCGTCGCCCGCAGGGTGACTTGGATCATGCCACCGCCTGTCCCGCTCCTCCCTTTGGTTGGTTAGTTAATAGACGGTGCAAGGTGATAGCCGTAGCCATCGCCTCGTTGAATCACGGTGCAGTGTTTGTGCGAAATGCCTTGCACGGCACCTTGCTCAGTCTGGATGTTGAAGCTGCCCGTTTTGCGTACTGCGACACGGCCGGTATGCGTCCCCGCTTTCTTGCCGGTGGGCACGATGGCTTTCACCATATCGCCGGTCTGAAAGCGGTGTACTTGCTTTTGGCGCATCAAGACGCCGCGAGGGAAGCCGTGTTGGGTCAGACGGGTGCGCTGATAGCTGCCGCGCCCAGTGGCCTTGATGATGAGTGTTGGTACTGTCCAATCGTTCAGGGTGTTAAAAGCGCCGACACAGGCCGCATCCAGGGCGTGGGTTTTGGGGATATCGAGGCGTTGGCGGTTGTATTTGGTACGGCCACCACTGGTCACTGTCACCGGAAAGCCGGTGGCCTTGAGGGCATTGAACAGCGCCCAACGCGTGGCATTGACCGCACTGGCATCGCGGAGCGGCTGCTTAAGCTGGCGTTGCACGCGCTCCAGCCCTGCGTCCGCCGTCAGGCCGTTGGCTTTCAGGCGCTTCTTTAACCCTTTGTCGTTGGCAAAAAAGACCGTCAACGACATCGCATCCTTGGCCTGGTTGCAATCATGGCAGCTCAGCGTCAAGTTGCTGACGCGGTTCGAGCCGCCGCACGAACGCGGCACCACATGCTCAATCTCAAGCGGGGTCTCCGTGGCCCCGCAATACGCACATTCTCGGCCCCATTTTTCCAGCAGGTACTCTCGCACCTCGTAACCGAGCAAGGTGCCTTGCTGATATGCCACCCCGCTGATCTCGGGGTTGTCGAGCTTTTGGGTATCAAAACGCACCAACTCCTGGCTGATCGCCGTAATCGGCGCCAACCGAGAAAGCCGATCCACCCACGCCATGACCGTATCCACCCGATGCTGCAAGCTCGGTGCCAGCCAGCCTTTGGGCTTGGTACGGTTGTCAAAACGTGGCTTGCGATAGCGCAGGTTCTTTGACCGGCGACGCCGCCGAAACCCGCGACGCTGCTCCAACGCCTTTTTGATCTGGAAGCCGCGATGGATCAGGTCAAACAGGCACCGCACATGCCGCTGCTCACTGTCTGATTCACGCATCAGCGCCAGCCCCGTGGTCTTGCTGCCCGGGTCGATGCCCAGGCGTAGCGGCTGTTTGTCACCACCGACCCGGTCTTTCAGCCGAATCGTGAACGGGTA
>JBNJFC010000028.1:6201-17954 GCA_051746485.1 Pseudomonadota bacterium | reverse complement strand
CCGTAAAAATCCCCACTGGGACTTTTGCGGCGATAACCAAGCCATTCCCTCGGGCAGTCGTCTTGGAAGCAGAAACCAGGAAGGTAACGACCTGGGAATCCCCCACCACAAGCGCTTTAGCGCTGAAGGTGGCGGGAGGATGTCAAATTTCTTGTTCAAGCGTGTCCAGCTCTGGTAGTGCCTGCTGAGCCTCAAGGCGGAACCAATTGGACTTAGACAGCTCGTAAGACACTTTGGAAAACGCCGAATTACCCCAACGTCTCCGCCGTCACGTTCGCTGCAGGCGCTTGAGTAGAGTGATGACGATTAATAGCACTGAGCACGCCCTTCATGGAGGCGCTGGTAATACTCTCATCGGTGCCAACGCCAAAGATAGCTGCGCCATCGATACGTACTTCCACATAGGCGATAGCTTCCGCATCCGCCCCTTGGCCGCGGGAGTGCTCGTGGTAGTCGATAATTTCCACATCGTGGCCAGCGGCCGCCAGCGCTTTAATAAATGCCGCCAACGGGCCATTACCTTCGCCTTGCAGGGTTTGGCGCTCGCCATTATCCTCAATCACCGCTTCTAGAGTCACCTTGGGGCTATCCGGCTCGGAAGAGAGGCGGTGGTTGATCAGCGCAAACGGTGAAGTCTGCTCCAGGTACTCGTCAGCAAACGCCTGGTAGATCATCTGCGAGGTGATTTCTTTGCCGGTACGGTCAGCCACTTCTTGGACGACCTGGCTAAACTCAATCGAGAGGCGGCGCGGCAGCTCAATGCCGTGCTCTTGCTCTAACAAGTAGGAAACGCCACCTTTACCCGACTGACTGTTGACTCGGATCACCGCCTCGTAGCTGCGTCCTACATCAAGCGGATCAATGGGAAGGTAGGGCACATCCCACACCGCGTCGGGGTTGGCGCGGCGATCCGCCATGCCTTTTTTGATCGCATCCTGGTGGGAGCCGGAGAAGGCAGTGAACACCAAATCGCCCACGTAAGGATGGCGCGGATGCACAGGCAGCTGGTTGCAGTACTCCACTTCACGCATAACCGGTGTAATGTTGGAGAAATCGAGTTCCGGAGCCACGCCTTGGGTGTACAGGTTCATCGCCAGGGTGACGATATCGACGTTCCCAGTCCGCTCGCCATTGCCAAATAACGTGCCTTCTACCCGATCAGCACCAGCCATCAGCGTCAGTTCTGCGGCAGCCACGCCGGTCCCGCGGTCATTATGCGGGTGAACGCTAACGATCAGCGTATCGCGGCTTTTGACGTTTCGGCAGAACCACTCGATCTGGTCAGCATAGTTATTGGGCGTTGCCACCTCTACCGTCGCGGGCAAGTTGACGATCATGCGGTTATCAACGCTCGGCGCGTAGGTATCCATTACCGCTTCGACGATTTCCACGGCAAAGTCCATCTCCGTGGTGGTAAAGAGCTCCGGCGAGTACTGGAACGTCCAGTTGGTTTCCGGGTTTGCTTCCATCAGTTCACGAATCTGGCGCGTGGCATCCATCGCAATCTTGACACATTCTTCCTTGTCCACCTGGAAAACCACGCGGCGAAACATCGGGTCGGTGGCATTATAAACGTGAACAATCGCGTTTTTGGCGCCCTTTAGCGCTTCGAAGGTGCGCTCAATCAGGTGTGGACGCGCTTGGGTCAACACTTGAATGGTCACATCGTCGGGAATTTTGTCTTGCTCGATCAGCGCGCGCACAAAGTCAAAATCGGTTTGCGAGGCAGAAGGAAAGCCCACCTCAATCTCTTTAAAACCGACGTTAACTAACAGATCGAAAAGCCGCTGTTTGCGCTCGTGATCCATCGGATCGATCAAGGACTGGTTACCATCGCGCAGATCGACGCTGGTCCAGATGGGTGCTTTCTCGATACGACGATTTGGCCATTGGCGATCAGGCAGGTCAACGGCCACAAAGGGACGGTATTTTTGGGCGGGATCAGACAACATCATAGCGGCTCTCCTGGAACAAAAAACGCCCCTTTGCCGCGAACGGCCAAGGGGCGCAAATAATACTCGCACAGCTTCGTGTCGCGTCAAAGACACAACGGCAGCAGCGCTGAGATGTTTGGGGGTAGATAACATTTGAAACCATGACGACCTCGCAATAATAAACACACGACAATGCCAGAAGCATTCAGCATTGCCCGACCCTGAAATTTCAGAGGCGGGCGCTAAGTAGTCGTAGGTCTAGAGCGAGGTGCATCACAGGTGTTTTCATGTCTCTAGAAAATCAGTCTGGGCGCTGTTTGTCAATGCTCTTCGGGGTTTCGTGCGTGTTTGAGGCGCTCAGTGATGCTTCCATGCGATCCAACTGGGTTTGGAGTCGGCGAATATCGTCGTGCATATTGTGGAGTTCTGCGGTATCGCCTTCGCCATTTTCTAACGCCTGCTTATCGCTCTCTTTTTGCATCACGTCTAGGACAATACCGATCATCATGTTGAGAAAAATAAAGGCGGTCAAAAAGATGAAAGTGAGATAGTAAATCCAGCTCCACGCATACACCTCTTGCGTGTCGTACATCACGTCCGTCCAATCTTCAAACGTAGCAATACGAAACAAGGTGAGCATCGCGGTCGCGATATTGCCCCACAAGAACTCATCCACCTCGGCAAACAAGAAACTGCCGAACGCAGCGTATATATAGAAAATAATAAACATCAAAAGCGCCACATACCCCATCCGCGGAATCGACTTCACCAGCGCAACAAGCAGCATCTGAAGCTCAGGAATCATCGATACCAAACGCAGCACGCGGAAAATACGCAACAAACGCGCTAGCAGCACCATCTCCGAATCGTCCATAGGAATTAAGCTTGCCGTGACGATCACGAAATCAAATACGTTCCAACCTCGCTTAAAAAAGCTTCGCAGATCACGCTCGGCCGCCATGCGGATCAATATTTCCACCAAGAAAAACACTGTCACGCCGACATCTAGATACATCAGCCATTGTTCAAAACGTGACGTCTCTTCGTAAGTTTTAGCGCCGATAACCAAGGCAGAAATCACGATAATCGCGATCACCACCCCTTCAAAAATCTTATTGGAGCGCAACGCCTCTAGGCGCGACTGCCAGGTATTGAACGGTTCATTCATGCTTATTACGTCTCTTCTCCGGGAACGGCGTTAAATAGCGAAATCTTCAAAATCTCTACAGAGCTGATACTCTCTTAACCTGACTGCTGTATCCTACTTTGCTGCACCGCCTTTGGAAGCGATGCAATGCGACTTTAGACATTTTCATTGGATGCCTCCCATGATACTGCTGTGGATAGCCTTACTGCCTCTGCTGGGCGTTGTGGTGCCGGCGCTACTCGGACAGCGTGAGCGCGCATTGTGCACTAGCCTGACCGCCATTGTACCTGCGATTGCCCTGCTGCTAACGCTAAGCCAAGTGCCAGCACTGCTGGACGGCGAAACGCTGCGGTTCTCGGCTGCTTGGCTGCCTGAACTCGGGCTCGATCTTGCCTTGCGGCTTGATGGGCTCACGCTGCTCTTCAATCTGCTGATATTAGGGATTGGGCTACTGATTTTACTTTATGCCCACTTCTACTTGAGCCCTGAAGAGCCGTATGGTCGCTTCTACGCGTACTTGCTGCTATTCATGGCGTCCATGGTCGGCATTGCGATGTCCGACAACTTGATTCTGCTTTGGCTTTTCTGGGAGCTGACCAGCATTTCCTCGTTTTTGCTGATCGGCTTTTGGTCACACCTAAGCGATGCACGCAAAGGCGCACGGATGGCGCTCACCGTCACCGGCGCGGGTGGCCTTGCCCTGCTCGCCGGTTTTTTGCTGCTCGGCGATATCGCGGGGAGTTTCGATCTTAACGTGGTGCTGGCCAGCGGCGACGCTATTCTCGCCGACCCGCGCTACCCTGTCATGCTTGTTCTGGTACTGCTGGGGGCTTTTACCAAATCTGCGCAGTTCCCCTTTCAATTCTGGCTGCCACATGCCATGGCAGCGCCCACGCCTGTTTCCGCGTACCTACACTCTGCCACCATGGTGAAAGCCGGTATTTTCTTGATGGCACGCCTACACCCAGCCATTGCTGGCAGTGAGCTCTGGACCGTGATTGTATCCTTAGTGGGTACCGCGACGCTTCTTTACGGGGCCTGGTTTGCCCTGTTTAAAACCGACCTAAAAGGCATTTTGGCCTTTTCCACCGTGAGCCATTTAGGGCTAATCACCGTGCTGCTTGGCATCGGTAGCCCCATGGCGGTGGTCGCCGCGCTGTTTCATATCTTGAACCATGCCACGTTTAAAGCCGCTCTCTTTATGAGCGCAGGTATTATCGACCATGAAACAGGCACACGCGAGCTGAAACAGCTCGGCGGCTTGAAGAAAACCATGCCCGTCACGGCCCTTTTAACCACGCTTGCCGCAGCCGCCATGGCAGGTGTGCCGCTGTTTAACGGCTTTTTGTCGAAAGAGATGTTCTTTACCGAAACAGTAGCCACGCCAGTCCTTGGTGGGCTCAGCTGGCTGCTCCCCGCGTTAGCCACTCTTGGCGGTATTTTGTCAGTTGCCTACTCGCTGCGCTTGGTTCACGCCGTTTTCTACAAGCCCGCGCGCAAAGCGCCGCCAAAAGCACCCCACGAACCGCCGCACCTGATGCGCTTGCCGGTCGAAATTTTGGTAGTACTTTGTGTCGTTGTTGGAATATTACCCGGCCTAATGGCCACGGGCCTGCTCGATTTAGCGACTCAAGCCGTGCTCGGCGAGTCGTTTGATTTTTATCTCTCTATTTGGCATGGCGTTAATCTGCCGCTGATGATGAGCCTCGCGGCGCTGGTATTCGGCGCCGTCATGTACTGGCGCCACAGCGATTTACGCCAATTTACGCAAACTTTTGTCGGTGTCGATGCACGCCGTACGTTTGAACGCGCGCTAGTGGCATTGGGCTACTGGGCCGAACGTTGTGTTGCCGTGGTCGAGGGTAACTCCCTTCAGCGCTACATGGGGCTCTTGCTATTTTCTGCCTTTGTGATGGGGGTGATCGGCCTTGCCCAAATCACTGACCTCACCGGCGCATTGGGTAATCAACCCGTTGACGCCATGGCACTGCTCGGCGCTGGCATGCTGATATTCGGCGGCCTCGCCACCGCAGCGACGCATCGTTATCGCTTGATATCACTGCTAATGCTCTCGGTCGTTGGCCTTTTTGTCGCACTGACCTTTGCCCGATTCTCGGCTCCCGACCTGGCATTGACACAGCTCTCAGTGGAAGTGGTCACGATGATTTTGCTGATGCTGGCGCTGTTTTTCTTGCCGCAAAAAACGCCGCAGGAATCCAGTCCACTGCGCAACGTGCGCGATATCCTGCTCGCAAGCGCACTTGGGCTTGTAGTGGCGAGCCTAAACTACGCGGTATTAACCCGTGAAACGTTATCGATCTCCGATTTCTTTATCGAAAATAGTAAACCCGGGGGTGGCGGCTATAACGTCGTTAACGTGATTCTGGTCGATTTCCGCGGTTTCGATACGTTGGGTGAGATTACGGTGCTGGCTCTGGCGGGCCTTGCGATATTCAAGCTACTCAATCGCTTACGGCTTTTCATTCCGCACAGTGACGGAGAAGGCCGTGTTTGGTCGCCGGATCGCTACCCGGCCATTCTGACCTCGATTTCCATGGCGCTACTGCCTTTGGCACTGCTCGTGTCAGCGTTTATCTTCCTACGGGGGCATAACCTGCCGGGGGGTGGCTTCATTGCGGGGCTTATCACGGCCGTGGCACTCATTTTGCTTTACATGGCTCGCGGGGTGGAATGGGCACAAGACCGGCTGAATTTCCCCTTCCAGCCCGTGGCAGTTGCCGGCGTAGCCATCGCCACACTCACCGGGCTGGGTAGCTGGCTGTTTGGTTACCCCTTCCTGACTTCGACATTTAGCTACGTCACGCTGCCGCTAATTGGCACGTTCGAGCTGGCGAGCGCTTTGTTATTTGATCTCGGGGTGTATCTCGCGGTGGTCGGTGCCACGCTGATGATCCTCGCCAATCTTGGCAAGGTCACCACGCCACACCGGCCCATGCTTGAACCATCTGAAAAAGAGGCAGACACACCCAAGCCCAATAAGGAGGCACGCTAATGGAAATGCTATACGCCATAACCACTGGAGTGTTAACTGCCTGCGGACTTTATCTCACCTTGCGCGGGCGCACATTCCCCGTTGTTGTTGGCCTTACGTTACTCTCGTATGCCGTGAACCTATTTCTCTTTTCCATGGGCGGATTAACCACCGATGGTGCCGCCCTAGCTAACCGAGATGGGCACTTTGCCGACCCCTTGCCACAAGCGCTTGTGCTCACCGCCATCGTGATTGGCTTCGCCATGACCGCCTTTGTGGTGATTTTGGCCATGCGTGCGCGTAGTGAAGCGGGCAATGACCATGTGGACGGCAAAAAGGAAATTCGCGAATGACTCAACACCTTATTGTTCTCCCTGTGGTCTTACCGCTAATCGCAGGCATTTTGTTGCTCTATCAACGCCAAGGATTAGTGCGCTATAAGCGTTGGGTCAGCGTTGTTGCTACCGTGCTTTTGCTACTCGCTTCAATCGCTCTGGTCACAAAAGCGGCTGGCGGTGAGATCACCTACTATGCACTGGGTGATTGGCAACCGCCGTTTGGCATTGCTTTGGTGCTGGATCGCTTATCCGCTTTAATGCTGATGGTCACTTCGATTCTTGCCGTTGGGGCCGTCGTCTTCGCCTGCGCGGGTGACGATGAAAAGGGTAGCAATTTCCACGGTCTGTTTCAGTGGCAGCTAATGGGCATCAACGGTGCCTTTTTAACCGGTGATTTGTTTAACCTGTTTGTCTTTTTTGAAGTGCTATTGCTGGCCTCTTACGCGCTGCTGCTGCACGGCGGGGGCAAAGCCAGAATTCAAGCCAGTGTGCATTACGTGGTCTTAAACCTAGCAGGTTCGTCGCTTTTTTTGATTTCCGTCGGCATTTTGTACGGTGCTACCGGCACGCTCAATATGGCGGATATGGCTCAGCGTTTAGGTAATCTGCCTGCCGAGCGTGAGGGGCTCGTGACCGCCGGCGCGTTAATGCTGCTGGTTGTCTTTGGTTTGAAAGCTGCCATTTTACCGCTCTATTTCTGGCTGCCGCGCGCCTACGCATCAGCCCCAGCGCCGGTGGCTGCCCTGTTTGCGATCATGACCAAAGTCGGCCTTTACGCTATTTTGCGCGTCTACTCGCTAATTTTTAGCGATCAGGCGGGAAGTCTCGCCGCACTTGAGCAGCCGTGGGTATGGTGGTTTGGGCTGGCAACGCTTGCCATTGCTGGCATAAGCGTCCTTGCTGCGCGAGATTTGCGTTTGCTGGTGGCGTATCTTGTCTTGGTCTCGGTGGGAACCCTACTGGCAGGGATCGGCATGCGAACACCACAAGCGGTTTCGGCACTGCTTTATTACCTTATCCATACCACGCTGATCACCGGCGGGCTCTTTCTGCTCGCGGAGATGATCGGCCAGCAACGGGGTAAAACGAGTACGCGCTTGGTGCGTGGACGCCCGATGGTACAAGGCACCGGGCTAGCGCTTGTGTTCTTCGTCGGCGCCATTGCGGTGGCGGGGCTTCCTCCGCTCTCGGGTGCGTTGGGTAAAGCCTTGCTACTCAATGCAGCGGAGGGCAGCCAGCAACCGTGGTTGTGGCCATTACTGCTGCTGGCAGGGTTGAGCTCGCTGATTGCTCTCTCCCGGGCAGGCTCAACGCTTTTTTGGCGCAGTCATCGCGGTAGCGCAAGCGGCAAGGTACTTCCACGCCAGCAATGGTTTGCGGTGATTTGGCTAATGAGTGCCGCACCACTGATGGTGATTTTTGCCGGGCCGGTGAGCGAATACACCCAAGCCACTGCCGCTCAGCTTGCCGACCCGCAGCCACTGATACAAACGCTGTTGCACGACGCAGGAGGCACCCCATGATTGCATCGCGCCCGTGGTTACCTACGCCGGTTTTATCCCTGTTGTTACTTTTCGTTTGGCTGCTTTTGGTGCGCAGCACTGCGTTTGGCCAAATCGTACTCGGTGGTGCGCTGGCGATTGCGATCCCCCTTCTCACTCACCGTTTTTGGGATGCGAGGCCTCACATTCGTAAGCCGTTATTGCTGCTTCGCTTTGCCCTACGCGTCCTCAAAGATATTGTGGTTGCCAATTTTGAAGTCGCCTACTTAATCGCCAATCCGTGGCGCAAACTACGCCCTCATTTTATTGAGTACCCGCTGATGGTGGAGGACCGTTTCACGATCACGGTACTGGCCAGCACCATCAGCCTAACGCCTGGCACCGTGTCCGCCAACTTACGCATGGACGGTAAATCGCTTCTGATTCATGCCCTCGATGTGGACGACGAAGAGGCGCTGATTGAGCATATCCGTCAGCGCTACGAGCAGCCGCTCAAGGAGATTTACGAATGCTAACCGTCGCGCTTTATATCACGCTAGCACTTGTCATCATGGCGCTGCTGTTTAACCTCTACCGGCTCACGGTGGGCCCTGATTTACCCGACCGCGTGCTGGCACTCGATACCATGTACATTAACTCCATCGCTCTTATCGTATTGTTAGGGCTGTGGCTAAACACCAAAACCTACTTTGAGTCGGCGCTTTTGATCGCCATGCTGGGCTTTATCAGCACGGTAGCAGTATGCAAATACATTTTGCGCGGCGATATCATCGAGTAAATGTAGGAGTGACTATGTCTTGGTTCGTTGAAATATTGGCATCAGCGCTGCTTATCGGCGGCGGAATTTTTCTGTTTATTGGCTCAATGGGGATGGTGCACTTACGCGATTTTTATATGCGTCTTCATGGCCCGACAAAGGCTACCACGCTGGGGATCGGCTGCATGCTGATTGCCTCAACGCTCTTTTTTTGGAGCCAGGACGGCAAGCCCGATATTCAGGAATTGTTGATCACCCTATTTCTCTTTATCACCGCCCCAGTGAGCGCACACTTGCTTTCCAAGGCCGGGCTGCACATGCAGTTAAATCATATTGATATTACCGAAGGCGACCCGGTGGAGTTGCGCGATGAGGAAGTGGCCCAAAAACCAGTACCGCATCCCGACAAAGGCCACGGCTGAAACGGCTTGGGCCTGAAATGAGCACTTGAGCAACAATATGGTCAAGCGCTCGGTTACGTATTAATCGAGCAAATCGATCTGGCGGTAGCCGATCAAATACAGCACCGCATCAATGCCCAGCGTGGAGATCGCCTGCCGCGCTTGGGCGCGCACCATCGGCTTGGCGCGAAAGGCAATACCCAGCCCTGCCTGTGCCAGCATTTTCAAATCGTTAGCTCCATCGCCCACGGCAATGGTTTGATCCAACGTCAGCCCTTCACGCAGGGCGATCTGCTCCAGCAACTCGGCTTTGCGCTCGGCATCGATAATCGGCGCCTGCACCTCGCCGGTCACTTTGCCATTCTCGATCACCAACTCATTGGCGTGAATTTCATCAAAGCCCAGCGTTTCCTGCAGGTGGCGGGCAAAGTAGGTGAAGCCACCGGAAATAATCGCCGTGCGATACCCCAGGCGTTTCAGGTTCACCATCAACCGCTCAACTCCATCCATCAGCGGTAGGTTCGCCGCGATCTCCGCCAGCACCGACTCATCAAGCCCTGCCAGTTTGCTCATGCGTTCGCGGAAGCTCTGCTGAAAGTCGAGCTCGCCGCGCATGGCCCGTTCCGTCACTTCGGCCACTTCATCGCCCACGCCGTGGCGACGCGCCAGCTCGTCAATCACTTCGGTTTGAATCAGTGTCGAATCCATATCGAAGCAGACTAAGCGGCGGTGGCGGCGCCATATGGAGTCTTCCTGCAGCGCAATATCCACCCCATGCTGCGCGCCTAGCGCCAGCGCTTTTTCCCGCAACGCTTCCAGGTTGGTTTCTTCACCGCGTAGCCAGCACTCCACGCAGGCGCCGTGAATGGGTGCCTCGCCGTCCAGGGGTTCACGTCCAGAAAGGCGATGAATCAGCTCAACGGTCAAGCCGAATTCAGCGGTTAGCCCGCCCACTTCGGCGAGAATGCCTGCGGGCAGCCGCGGCGCCAAGAGCGTCAAAATTAAACGCGGTTGGCTCGCTTCAACGCTCCAGCGGTGGTAATCCTCGGCGCTGACGGTGATCGCCTGAACATCCAACCCCAGTGCATCGCCTGTCTCAGACAACGTGGCTTCCAAGGCGCTGTCGTGATCTAGCCCCACCAGCGCTTCCAGCGACAGCATGCCGAACGTCACGCTCTGGTTGATATCCAAAAGACGTGCGCCGCTTTTAGCCAGCGCTTTTCCAAGCTCAGCGAGCTGCCCTGGGCGTGCCACGCCGGTGGCGCGAATTAAACAGCGTTTCATGGATTATTCTCCCGCCTCTAATCGATCAACCTTCTGAAAACCCCGTGGCAGTTTGCTGCCGCGCCGCCCACGCTCGCTACGATAGTATTCCAGATCGCTCGCTTTGAGGGTGAGCTTGCGCTTGCCGGAGTAAATCACCAGTGCGTTATCACCGCTTAACAGGGTAATATCGCGGACAAATTCTTCTCGCCGCGCCGCGCGAGGGCCGGGAATATCGAGCATTTTATTGCCTTTGCCCTTGGTCATTTCGGGTAGTTGATCAAGGGCAAAGAGTAGCAGGCGTCCTTCGTTGGACACCGTGACTACCCATGTATCATCGCCGTCAGGCACGGCCACCGGCGCCATGACGCTGCACCCTTTGGGAACCGAGAGCACCGCTTTACCGGCTTTATTCTTACCCGTCAGCTCGCCGAGTTTGGCGACAAAGCCATAGCCGCCGTCTGAGGCGAGCACAAAACGACTTTCGGGTGGTGCCAGCATCACACCCGCCATCTTCGCACCGGCAGCCACGTTAACGCGCCCGGTGACTGGCTCGCCCTGCCCTCTAGCGCTGGGTAGGTTGTGCGCGCTCAGCGTATAAGCGCGCCCGGTGTCGTCTAAAAGCACCAACGGCTGGTTGGTTTTACCCCGAGTCGCGAGGTGGAAGCGATCCCCGGCTTTATAGGAGAGCCCTTCGGGGTCGATATCGTGGCCTTTGGCGGCGCGAACCCAACCTTTTTCCGACAGCACCACGGTAATCGGGTCAGCGCCCAGAAGCTCTACTTCGGAAAGCGCTTTGGACTCTTGGCGTTCGACCAGCGGGGAGCGCCGCTCATCGCCATGCTCTTTGCCTGCCGCGCGAATCTCTTTTTCGATCAAGGTGGTGAGCTTCGCTTCGCTGCCTAATAGGCTTTGCAGTTGCTTGCGCTCTTTCTCCAGCGCATCCTGCTCGCCGCGAATTTTCATCTCTTCGAGCTTGGCAAGGTGGCGCAGGCGCAACTCTAAAATCGCCTCGGCTTGACGATCAGACAGCCCAAAGGCCGCGATCAGCGCAGGCTTGGGCTCGTCCTCTTCGCGGATGATGCGGATCACTTCATCCAGGTCCAGGTAGGCGATCAGCAAGCCTTCCAAAATATGCAGGCGGTCTTCGACCTTGCCAAGCCGGTGCTCTAAGCGGCGGCGCACCGTGGCGCGGCGAAAACGCAACCACTCACCGAGCATGTCGGGCAGCGGCATAACGCGCGGGCGACCATCCAGACCGATCACGTTCATGTTCACGCGCGCGCTTTTCTCTAAATCCGTGGTGGCAAACAGATGCGCCATCAGCGACTCCACATCGACACGGCTAGAGCGCGGCTCAATCACGAGACGCGTCGGCTCTTCGTGGGTCGATTCATCGCGAAGATCGGCCACCATGGG
>JBNJFC010000028.1:0-6101 GCA_051746485.1 Pseudomonadota bacterium | reverse complement strand
CATCAGCGACTCCACATCGACACGGCTAGAGCGCGGCTCAATCACGAGACGCGTCGGCTCTTCGTGGGTCGATTCATCGCGAAGATCGGCCACCATGGGTAGCTTTTTGGCCTGCATTTGGGCGGCAATCTGCTCCAGCACTTTGGCGCCGCTGACCTGATACGGCAGCGCGGTAATCACGATACTGGTTTCTTCACGCTCGTAGCGCGCACGCAGTTTGACTGAGCCGCGCCCGGCCTCATATAGCTTTCTCAGATCGGCGCGCGGGGTGATGATCTCCGCCGCCGTAGGGAAATCCGGCGCGGGCACAAATTGCATCAAATCAGCCGTAGTCGCTTCGGGGTTTCTGAGCAGATGGCAGGTCGCTTCGACCACTTCCGCGACGTTGTGGGGCGGAATATCGGTGGCCATGCCCACGGCGATGCCGCTACCGCCGTTGAGTAACACGTGGGGCAGTCGCGCGGGCAGCACTACGGGCTCTTGCATGGTGCCGTCAAAATTGGGCGTCCAGTCGACGGTGCCTTGGCCCAACTCGCTTAACAAAACCTCAGCAAACTTAGAAAGTTTTGCCTCGGTGTAGCGCATGGCCGCAAACGATTTGGGGTCGTCAGGGCTACCCCAGTTGCCTTGACCATCCACCAGCGGGTAGCGATAGCTAAACGGCTGCGCCATCAGCACCATGGCTTCGTAGCAGGCGCTGTCGCCGTGAGGGTGGAATTTACCCAGCACGTCGCCGACGGTGCGCGCCGACTTTTTGTACTTGGCGTTGGCATTCAGCGCCAGCTCCCGCATGGCATAAACAATGCGTCGCTGCACGGGTTTCATGCCATCGCCAATGTTGGGCAAGGCGCGATCTAAAATCACATACATCGAGTAGTCGAGGTACGCTTTTTCGGTGTAGTCACGCAGGGAGAGGCGTTCGACGTCGCCCTCCGCGACTTGAATATCCATGGTCATCGGGGGTTATACCTCAATGTCTGCGAGGTTGCCGTAATCTTCCAACCACTTTTTGCGATCGCCCGCGCGCTTTTTGGCCAGCAGCATGTCCATCATTTCTTGAGTGCCATCGCCTTCATTACGCGTTAGCTGTACCAAGCGTCGGGTTTCCACCGCCATAGTGGTTTCACGCAGCTGCAGCGGGCTCATTTCGCCCAGGCCTTTGAAACGTTGGACGTTTGGAGTGCCGCGTTTTTTGGCAAGTTGCTTAAGAATCGCCGCTTTTTCGCTCTCGTCCAGGGCATAGTGGACCTCCTTACCCAAGTCGATGCGATAAAGCGGCGGCATGGCGACATACACATGTCCCGCGTCGACGAGACTCGGAAAGTGTTTGACGAACAGCGCACATAGGAGCGTGGCAATATGCAGGCCGTCGGAGTCGGCATCGGCAAGAATACAAAGCTTGTGGTAGCGCAGCTTCTCCAAATCCGCGCTGCCGGGGTCGGCGCCAATCGCTACGGCGATATCGTGAACCTCTTGGGAGCTGTAGATATCGTGGGAATCGACTTCCCAGGTGTTCAAGATTTTTCCGCGCAAGGGCAAAATCGCCTGAGTTTCGCGGTTACGCGCCTGCTTGGCACTGCCGCCTGCCGAATCCCCTTCCACCAGGAATAGTTCGCTCAGCGCCGGGTCTTGGCCCGAGCAGTCAGCGAGCTTACCGGGAAGCGCAGGCCCCGAGGTCACTTTCTTGCGGGCGACTTTTTTGGCCTTTTTCTGGCGTTGTTGGGCCGAGCTAATAACAAGCTCAGCCAGCGCTTCGGCCTGGTCAATGTGATGGTTGAGCCACAGTGAGAAAGCGTCTTTCACCACGCCGGAAACAAAGCCGGCAATGGTGCGCGAGGAGAGGCGCTCTTTGGTTTGCCCGGCAAACTGCGGGTCGAGCATTTTCACCGAAAGCACAAACGATACCCGCTCCCAGAGATCATCAGCGGTGAGTTTGATCCCGCGAGGTAAAAGGCTTCGGTATTCGCAGAACTCGCGCAGCGCCTCTAAAAGCCCAGCGCGAAAGCCGTTGACGTGGGTGCCGCCTTGCGGCGTGGGTATCAGGTTGACGTAGCTTTCCATCAGCGCTTCACCGCCTTCAGGCAGCCACTGAATGGCCCAATCAACGCCATGTTCGTCGTCGCTAAAGTGGCCGACAAACGGCTCGCTGGGCAGCACCTCATAGCCATCGGTCGATTCGGCCAGGTAGTCGCGCAAGCCATCGGCGTAGGCCCATTCGGTTTTCGTGCCGTCGGGCTCCACCAATGTGACGGCAAGCCCGGGGCACAATACTGCTTTGGCGCGTAGCAGGTGTTTTAAGCGGCTAAGCGAAAGTTTAGGGCTATCGAAATAGCTCTCATCGGGCCAAAAACGCACCAACGTGCCAGTCGCACGCTTGGGCGCCTTACCGATGTGATGCAACTCTTCAACTTTTTCCCCAAACTCGAAAGCCATGCCGTGGCGTGCACCGTCGCGGGTGACTTCGACGTCTAACCGGCGTGATAGCGCGTTAACCACCGACACCCCGACGCCGTGTAGGCCGCCCGAAAAACGGTAACTGGTGGCGGAGAATTTCCCCCCTGAGTGCAGCTTGGTGAAGATCAGCTCCACGCCCGATACACCGTGTTCGGGGTGAAGGTCAATTGGCATTCCTCGGCCGTTATCCTCCACCTCAATGGCACCGTCGCTTAACAGCACCACGCTGATGGCGGTGGCGTGGCCCGCTAGTGCTTCGTCGACGCTGTTATCGATGACTTCCTGGGCAAGGTGGTTGGGGCGCGAAGTGTCGGTGTACATGCCGGGACGTTTTCGCACCGGCTCAAGCCCCGACAAGACTTCGATGGAACTGGCGCCATACTGAGAGGCATCAAACTGGGTCATGTCGCGTCGTTTCCTGAAGGGTCAAAGCGAGCAAAAGGCGAATAGGATAGCGGAAAAGCAAACAGCTGTATATTCAGCCACCCCATCGATCAAGGGTATCGATCCATTCTTTCGGCGTTAAACCGCTTCCCCTTCAGCAAGCTCCGGATGAAAGGTATGTCCACGCTTACACTTAGCTGTTATTAACTTTTCTGTATCAACTTTCCTGCTCAGCCGCCCAAAACGCTTCGATCAAGCCTCGCGTCGAGACGTCCATAGGATCAAGGCTGCTTTCATGATCGAGAATTTTTTGCGTATCGGTGGCTATTTTCTTTCCCAATTCCACACCCCATTGATCGAACGGGTTGATGTCCCAGATCACCGCCTGCACAAAGACTTTGTGCTCATAAAGTGCAATCAGCGCGCCGAGCGTGGCGGGCGTAAGCTGGTCAAGCAGCACCGTGGAAGACGGCTGATTGCCGCGATAACGTTTGTGCGCCGGACGTAGGCCATCGTCGTCTATCGCGTCGTCACCCAGCATCAACACCCGCGACTGGGCAAAACAGTTGGCCAGTGCGAGCTTATGTTGAGCTTTCAAATGGCGGCGGGTTTCGGAATCAGGCACGTCATCGTAACGTTTCAGCGGCGCAATGAAATCACACTCTACTGGTTGCGTGCCCTGGTGCAGTAATTGATAGAAGGCGTGCTGCGCGTTTGGGCCAAGTTGCCCCCACAGCACCGGACAAGTGGAGTAATCAATTGCTTGGCCCTGGCGCGTCACAGACTTACCGTTGGACTCCATTTCCAGCTGCTCAAGGTAGGCGGCAAAATGTTCTAATCGTCCGTCATAAGGCAGAATCGAGTGGGCACGTATATCGAGAAAATTAACATTCCAGATACCTGCTAATGCCAGTAGCACTGGCACGTTATCGGCAAGCGGCGCCTCTTGAAAATGGCGATCCATGGCATGAGCGCCGGCAAGGAGTTCGCGGAAATTTGCCATACCGATCACCAGCGCGATCGGCAAGCCGATAGTACCCCAGAGCGAGTAACGCCCGCCGACCCACTCCCAAAAGCGCAGCTGGTGCGCACTGGCAATGCCCCATTCGCTCATTTTTTCTGGGCAGGCAGAGACGCCGATAAAGTGCTGACGCACCACCAGATCAGCACTAATTGGGGTCGCCCCGTGGCGCGTCAGCTGCGCCAGCAGCCAGTCCCGCGCAGTGTTTGCGTTAGAAAGCGTATCGATCGTGGTGAACGATTTCGACGACAGCACAAAGAGCGTCGTTTCGGGATTGAAGCGGCTTAAATAGTCAGCCAGTTGCGAGCCGTCCATGGTCGAGGCAAAATGCACTTCCACCGGATACACATCAGCGGGGCGAAAATCCGCCAGCGCATGCGTGACCATCAGTGGCCCCAGGTCCGAGCCGCCCACCCCCAGGTTTACGACATCTTTAATGGGCTTGCCGGTCGCTCCCCGCCATTGCCCGGCGTGAAGGCGATTCACCAACGTTTCCATCTGCCAAAGACTTTCATGAACCGCCGCCACCACGTCCTCACCGTCTACCTCAAGCGTCGCCGATTTGGGCAAGCGTAGTGCTGTATGCAGCGCCGGTCGGTCTTCGCTGGTATTCACCCGTTGGCCGCTAAGTAACGCAGTGATCGCCTCTGGCACCGCCGACTCTTCTGCTAACGCGAGCAACTGCTGGAGTGTCTCTGCATCCCACCGCTGCTTGGAAAGATCCAGCGTCAGCCCCGCGACATCACGCTTGAAGGTGTTAAAGCGATTAGGGTCACGCGCAAAAAGCGTCTTTACATGCACCTTTTTTTGCGTCTCGGCATGGCGCTTAAGCGCTTGCCAGGCCGGTAGTGTATCGGGGGTATTGGCGCTAAAGTTGAGTGGTGCGGTGGATGTTACGGATGCCATGTGCCCTCTCCTGTGGCGTCGTGCTGTGCGGCCGGGCCTGTTCTGCTTCCCGCAGGGCGCGTAAACTATGGCCCTCTTTTTGCGATGAACCCGGCTTGCCCCATGAGTGATGCATCTTACCGCGACGCTATCTTTTCCACACCCCTTGATCGCGTCGCGCGCTTTTCCTTCGATGAGCAGGTAGTGGCCTGTTTCCCCGATATGATCCGCCGCTCAGTGCCCGGTTACGGGCAAATACTGGGTATGCTGAGCCTAATCGCGCAGCGTCATTTGCGCCACGGCGCGCACGTGTATGATCTTGGCTGCTCGCTGGGCGCCTCGGGCCTTGCGCTCGCGGGCGCCCTACCGCCTGAGGCGTTTCGCTACACGGGGGTGGACCTTTCCCCAGCCATGGCCGAGCGCGCGCGGCAGACCTTTCGTGAAGAGTGCCCTGAGCACGTCATGCAGGTGGAAGAAGCCGATATCCGGGAGCTTGTTTACGCGCCCTCGGGCATGATCATTCTCAACTTCACGCTGCAGTTTCTACCCCCGGCCGATCGCGACGCCCTACTCGCTACGCTCTATCACGCTCTGGAGCCCGGTGGCGTGCTGATACTCTCGGAGAAGACCGTTGACCTTGATGAACGCGACAATGCCTGGCGCGTCGAACGCTACCATGATTTCAAGCGCGCTAACGGCTACAGCGATTTAGAAATCAGCCAGAAACGCACCGCGCTTGAGAACGTGCTCGTGCCGGATACACTCGAAGCGCATCACGCGCGGTTAAAAAAAGCCGGGTTTGCGCGCTCGCTCACCTGGTTTCAGTACCTGAATTTTGCGTCCATGATCGCCTTCAAGGAGAGTTAAGGTGGCACACTCAAGCCCCCCTTTGCCCGACGACCACCGCATGCTCTACCAAGCTTTTCTTGATCAGGCGCTAACCGATTGGCTTGCCAAACTCCCCGAGCAACTTGCCAATGGGCTTGATCGCAAACGTCACGGTGACTTACCCATGTGGGAAAAAGCCGTGGCCAAGCTGCCCGAACTACCGGTCGGGCGCACCGTGCAGCTGGATCGCGATACCGTTACGGTCGACCTTAAACTGAGCGATAGCCAGCACCGCCAGTGCGAGAACCTGCTAAAAAAACTCGCGCCGTGGCGAAAAGGTCCATTTCAACTTGGCGAGATTTTCATCGATACCGAGTGGCGCTCGGACTGGAAGTGGCAGCGCGTCGCCCCCCACCTGGCACCGCTTGAGTTTCGCAAGGTCCTGGATGTCGGCGGCGGTAGCGGCTATCACGCCTGGCGCATGGCCGGCGCTGGCGCCGATTTTGTCTTGGTGATTGATCCTTCACCG
>JBNJFC010000027.1:2689-17965 GCA_051746485.1 Pseudomonadota bacterium | reverse complement strand
CGCGTGATAACGTGGCAAGAAACATACGTGCGTGAATGCTTATTATATCGTCACTTTTTTTAGTTCGCACGCAAATAAAAACACGAAAGAGGGGGCGGTCATGGCCATTAGCGTATTTGATCTGTTTCGTATGGGGATTGGGCCTTCAAGCTCACACACGGTAGGGCCGATGCGCGCTGCTCGCGATTTCGTGCTGTCACTGGGAGAGGCGCCTGTCACACGCGTTAACGTTACCCTACGCGGTTCGCTTGCCGCCACGGGGAAAGGTCATGGCACCGACCGCGCCGTGGTGATGGGGTTGTTGGGCGAAGCACCGGAAACACTCAACCCCGACGGCATTGAAGCGCGTTTGCAAGCGCTTGATAGCGGCGCACTGCTTGACCTCCCTAATGGTCAGGCTGTTGCGTTCTCGATGCATGAGCATATTGCTTGGGATGACACCTGCCTGCCGTTTCATCCCAACGCCTTACAGCTTGTCGCGTTCAGCGGCGAGCAGCAAGTGGCGCGTAATACCTACTATTCGCTGGGTGGTGGGTTCTATATTGATCAGGCACAAGCGGACGCGGGAGACGTCGGGGAGGATGCCTCATCGCTTCGCTACCCGTTTGATACCGCCGCCGAGCTATTGACTCAATGTCGGGCGAACGGCTTGAGCATCAGCCAATTGATGCTTGAAAACGAAAAAGCCTGGCGTGATGAAGCGTCTATACACCGCGAGTTACTCGCTATTTGGTTCGCGATGCGCGAAAGCATCGATAACGGCCTGCACGCCCGGGGCCATTTGCCCGGCGGGCTGAACGTACGTCGCCGGGCGTATGAGCTGCATCAGCGGCTTTTGCACCCGGCTGAGAACGAGCGCTTAATCGTATCGACCTTCTCGGCAATGGACTGGGTCAATCTCTTTGCCTTGGCCGTGAATGAAGAGAACGCCGCGGGTCGACGCATGGTCACGGCGCCCACCAATGGTGCGGCAGGGATCGTGCCAGCGGTGTTGGCGTACTACCTGAAGTTTGAGCCTGATGCCACCGATAGTGATGTGGTGAATTTCCTGCTGACGGCGGGAGCCGTGGGTATTTTGTGCAAGAAGAATGCATCGATCTCCGGCGCTGAAGTGGGCTGCCAGGGGGAGGTGGGGTCTGCCTGCGCGATGGCCGCGGCGGGGTTAGCCGAAGTGCTTGGCGGTACGCCCGCCCAGGTAGAGAACGCCGCCGAGATTGGGTTGGAGCACAACTTGGGCCTCACCTGCGACCCGATAGGCGGGCTTGTGCAGGTGCCGTGCATTGAGCGTAATGCGATTGCCTCGGTCAAGGCGATCAATGCCGCGCGCATGGCCCTCAACGGTGACGGCGAGCACTTTGTTTCGCTGGATAAGGTGATTCGCACTATGCGCGATACCGGTCGCGATATGCAGGATAAGTACAAAGAAACGTCAAAAGGCGGTCTTGCAGTGAACGCTATTGAGTGTTGATGTATCACTTTTGTACGCATTTGGTTTATCCCACCGGCCCGACTGGCCTACACTAGCGCGAGTTATTACCTGAACGAGTTGGAGATGATAATGAAATCACGTGCTGCCGTTGCACTAGAAGCGGGTAAACCGCTCGAACTCACGGAGATCGATGTGGAAGGCCCGAAAGCGGGGGAAGTTCTGGTTAAAATGGCGGCCACCAGTGTCTGCCACACTGACGCTTTTACCCTCTCTGGTGCTGACCCGGAAGGCAATTTCCCAGCAGTATTGGGCCATGAAGGCGCCGGTGTGGTGCAGGAAGTGGGCGAAGGTGTGGCCAGTGTAAAGCCTGGCGATCATGTGATTCCGCTATACACCGCCGAGTGTGGTAAATGTAAATTCTGTCTGTCGGGCAAAACCAATCTATGTGGCGCCGTGCGTTCGACCCAAGGCAAAGGTGTAATGCCCGATGGTACCTCGCGTTTCTCGCTCGATGGCCAAAAGCTGCATCACTACATGGGTACCTCGACCTTCAGCGAATACACTGTGCTGCCGGAGGTCTCGCTCGCCGTGGTCTCAAAAGAGGCACCGATGGATAAAATCTGCCTGCTCGGCTGCGGTGTCACGACCGGCATTGGGGCAGTGCTGAACACGGCTAAAGTCGAGCCGGGGGCGACTGTCGCGATATTTGGCTTGGGCGCGATTGGCCTAGCGGTCATTCAGGGTGCCGCGATGGCGAAAGCCTCGCGGATTATCGCCATCGATGTGAATCCCGATAAATTCGAGCTGGCCAAGCAGTTCGGCGCCACTGACTTCGTCAACCCCAAGGATTACAGTGACCCGATCCAGCAAGTGATCGTTGACTTGACCGACGGCGGTGTTGATTACTCCTTTGAGTGCATCGGCAATGTCAACGTCATGCGTTCGGCACTTGAGTGCTGCCACAAAGGGTGGGGGGAGTCGATTATCATCGGTGTGGCTGGCGCAGGCGAAGAAATCTCCACCCGTCCGTTCCAGCTGGTGACCGGCCGCGTGTGGAAAGGCTCTGCCTTTGGCGGCGTGAAAGGGCGCACCGAGCTGCCCGGTTATGTCGAGCAGTATATGAACGGTGAGATCAACATCGACGATTTCATCACCCACGATATGCCGTTCGAGAACATCAACGAAGCGTTTGATCTGCTACACGCTGGCAAGAGTATCCGCACTGTACTGCACTATTAATCTGGCGCTTTTTTGCAGCGTTTGCGCGACGGGTTAGCCCGTCGCGTGTGTGTATTTGAACGTATCCATTTTAACAATCCGCTTTTATAAGCCCGTTACCAGGAGTCGGCCCATGAGCATGAGTGAAACGTTAGAACTGGTCTCGGCCAACCGCAGTTTTGGCGGCTGGCACAAACGCTATCGCCACTATTCGCGGGCGCTGGATTGCGACATGGTTTTTGCCGTGTATTTACCGCCTCAAACCGAAGAAGAGCGCGTGCCGCTACTCTGGTGGCTTTCGGGGTTGACCTGCAACGATGAAAACTTCATGCAAAAAGCCGGTGCCCATCGCGTGGCGGCTGAGCTTGGCGTGGCGATTATTTGTCCCGATACCAGCCCACGCGGCACGGACCTGCCCGGTGAGCACGACAGCTATGATCTAGGCTCGGGAGCGGGCTTTTATGTGAACGCCACACAGGCGCCTTGGAAGACGCACTACCGCATGTACGATTACATCGTTGAAGAGCTCCCCTCCGTGGTGCGCCAGCACTTCCCGGTTAACGGCCGTGAATCGATCAGCGGGCATTCGATGGGTGGGCATGGCGCATTGATTCTGGCGCTGCGTCATCCTGGGCGTTTTCGCTCGGTGTCGGCCTTTTCGCCGGTGGTTAATCCAATGGAGTGCCCCTGGGGACAGAAAGCGTTTAGCGCGTATTTGGGCGACGATGTGTCGCGCTGGCGTCAGTACGATGCTTGCGAACTGGTGGCTAACGGCGCCTCGCGCCAGCGTTTGTTTATCGATCAAGGCGAGGCCGATCAGTTCCTAGAAGACCAGCTCAAACCGGAGCGCTTAGAAGCGGTGTGCGACGCTCATGACCACCCGCTGACGCTACGTCGACAATCGGGCTACGATCATAGCTACTTCTTTATTGCCTCGTTCATTGACGATCACCTGCGCTATCACGCCGAGCATTTGCATAAGCGCTAAGTCGTATTAATGCGTATTAGTGGATGATTAAAACGTAGGGAGCCTACATGTTGAAACGAGCGCTGCGCCGATTGATGGGTAGGCTATGGTGCTGGCTGTGGCGTGGTGCTCTGGCGTTTGCGCTGCTCTCGGTGGTATTCGTTCTGCTGTTTCGCGTCGTGCCGCCGCCAGGATCGATGGTGATGGTCGAACGCAAAGTGGAAAGCTGGATCGCCAGTGAACCGATTCGCCTGCAGCGCGAGTGGCGCGATTGGGACGATATGGCCTCTGTGGCCAAGCTGGCGGTGATTGCGGCAGAAGATCAGCGTTTTCCCGATCACTACGGTTTTGACCTTATAGAACTCAAGCGTGCGGTCGAAAATAAGCTTGCGGGTGGGCCGTTACGCGGGGCCAGTACGTTAAGCCAGCAAACGGCCAAAAACGTATTTCTCTGGAGTGGGCGCAGTTGGGTGCGTAAAGGGTTGGAGATGTGGTTTACGCTGCTGATCGAACTTGCCTGGGATAAGCAGCGCATTCTTGAGGTGTATTTGAACGTTGCCGAGTGGGATACGGGGGTTTTCGGGCTGGAAGCGGCTGCAAAGCACTATTTTGGCGTCTCTGCTAGTGCGCTCACCGAGCGTCAGGCGAGTCTTTTAGCCGCCATTCTTCCTAACCCGCTCAATCGCAGTGCGTCAGTACCGAGTGCCCAAGTAGAGCAGCGCAGCCGTTGGATTCGCCAGCAAATGCGTAACTTAGGCGGCGTGCACTACCTTGAGCGTATTGCCAAATTTTAAGCAGTCGTTACGTAGTAGCACTAATCGTATAGTGCCTCGTCAACCTTCGCTAATGCCTCAAGGCTCGGGCGCGCAAAGTAAAAGCCTTGCTGTACGGGAAGGCCTAGCGCTAACAAGCAGCGCGACTCTTCCCGCGTTTCTACACCTTCAGCCACCAGTGTGACGTTAAGCGCTTCGGCAAGCGTCACGACACTGCTGAGAATGGCTTGTCGGCGTGTATCGGTGTCGCAACCCATGACCAGTTCGCGGTCAATTTTTAGCGAGTCGGGGCGCAGGTCGGTGAGCAGATCAAGATTGGCGTAGCCGTTGCCAAAATCGTCCAACGAAGTGGTGAATCCCATCGCGCGATAGCTATCGATAATGTTGCGCATGTGCGCGCGATCTTTTACACGCTCGGTTTCGGTAATCTCAAAGTTGAGCCGCTCAATGGGCCAACCGACCCGCTTCGAGGTTTCCAGCGTCGCTTGAATACACGCCTCGGGCTCATACACCGCATTGGGCAGAAAGTTGATCGAGAGGCGTTCTTGCATATCGAGCTCACTGGCAAGCTCGATGGCTTTAATGCGGCACTCTTGGTCGAAGCGATACATCAAATCATCGGTGACTTGCGACAAAATACTGCCGGCGGATTCTCCTTTCGGGCCACGCACCAGCGCTTCGTAGTAAACAATGCGCCGTTTAGTCACATCGACAATCGGCTGAAACGCCATCGTAAAGGCGAACGGCACGGGGCTATCGCAGCGGTTGCAATGGCCGTTAACCCGCGCGCAAAGATGGTTCGTTGAGCTATTCATATAAGCCTTAATTTACCTATATCATGATGCTTTTGCGCTATTTTGCGCTGTTTTAACTACCAATACCACGCCAACAATTGCAATGGCCATCCCCAGAAGTCCTAACCAGGGCAGGCGCTCGTCGAAGAGCCACCACGCCTGTAGCGCGGTAACCGGCGGCACTAAGTAAAACAGGCTAGCGACCCGCGACGCCTCACCCTTTTTAATCAGTGCCATCAGTAACAAGATAGCGGCGATTGACAAAATGAGCACGAGCCAGCCTAGCGTCAAAATAAACGTAGGGGTCCAGTTGACCTGGCGTGTTTCCAGCAACAAGGCGCCGCTACCCAGTAACAGCGCCGCCGCCATGTACTGAATCGCTGTTCCCGGTAAGAGCGGCATACGCGTACAGAAACGTTTTTGGTAGAGGGTACCAATCGAAATCCCCAGGAGCGCAGCAGTAACACTGGCAAGCGCTCCAAGTCCAAAGCCGTCAAAGAGTGATTCTGTCGGGTCGAGCTTACTGCCCAGCACTAAGCTAATCCCCACAAGCCCTAATGCCAGCCCTAACCACTGCCGTTTAGTTAGTGTTTCACCCAGTAGAGGGCCAGCGCAGGCGGCGGTTAGAAGCGGCTGAAGCCCGACTAGTAGTGATGCAAGCCCAGCAGGCATGCCCAAGTAAATGCCGTAAAAAACACCGCCTAAATAGGTGCCGTGAACCAGGCAGCCCGTCACGGCAATATGCCCCCATAGTGCTGGAGAACTCGGCCAGGGCACACGCATGGCCATGACAAGCGGCAAAAGCAGCAGCAGCGTGCAAATGAAACGGATAAACAAAAACGTAAACGGCTCGGCATAGGGCAAGCCGAACTTTGCCCCGATAAAGCCTGTGCTCCATAGCAGCACAAACACAATGGGCATCGCGGCAAGCCCCAATTCACCCGGTGTTGCATGACGCAGCGAGTCGGCAAAACGCGTCAGAGATGTATTGGCCATAAGGGTCCTTTTTGTTGCTGGTATTTATCGGTATCGTTTTGGGGGCGGTTTTACTTACCGTCTATATGGTTTTATTACAATCTGTTACTTAAAAACTTGAACCTGTGCCGAAATGAGTTATCACATAAGCACACTCACAACGCACCTGTTCAACAACGTGCTTTTTCACAACCGAGAGGTATCTATGCAACGTTTGACGGCTCTATTTTCTGCAGCTCTGCTAGCAACTGGTTTGATGGCAACTACGGCTCAGGCTCAGCAGTCTGATGATCCTGCACAAGATTCGATGACGACCCAGCAAGCCCCGGCGCAGGACTTCTCAGACGATCAACTCCAGCAGTTTGCTGATGCCTCAAAAGAGATTGCGGTCGTTTCTCAAGAATATACCGAGCGTTTGCAGTCAGCAGAAGGTGAGCAAGCGCAACAAGAGGTGCGTTCTGAAGCCAACGACAAAATGATCGAAATCGTTGAAGATAGCGGCTTAGAAGTCGATACCTTTAATGCGATTGGTCAAGCCATTCAGCAAGATCCTGAAATGATGCAGCGTGTTCAGGAAATGGCAGAGCAGTCGTAACAACGGCTGTGCACTGGCAAATTTTGTAGTCTGCCAGATTTCGCTTAAATAGCGAATCCCATCAGCGCGGCTAACGTCGCCTAAAAGCCCGGCTCCTTTATAGGGGTCGGGCTTTTTGCGCCGTGTGCTTTACGTTTTTAAGTAGGCCTTCCAAACTGAGCGGTATGACGATAATGGTCCATTTGTAAGGAGAGCGTATGGACGTGGAACTTCTGGAAATTCGCCAGCACATGAGCCAGTTTCCGCCGTTTGACGCGCTGTCGGACGAGTTGCTTGATGCAATCGCGGAAAATATTGAAGTGCGCTACTTCAAAACTGGCAGCGATATTTTGCTTTTAAACGAGCAGGCTGACGAGCTGTGTTATATCCGTAGCGGTGCCGTAGAAGTGTATCGCCGCCAGGGGGAGCTCTATAATCGGTTAGGTGAAGGCGATATTTTTGGCCACTTTAACTTGCTACGTGATCACCGTGTACGTTTTCCGGCCAAAGCCATTGAAGATACCCTGATTTACTTCATTCCTGAGAGAATATTTCAGCGCCTGTGTGAAAAAGATGAGCACTTTGCCGACTTTGTGGAGCTTGAAAGGCCACGGTTAGAAAGCCTTGCCGAAGAGCAAAAGAAATCCAACGACATGATGGTCACGCGGATTCGCAAACTGCTGTCGCGCTACCCCGTCATGGTGGAAATCACCACGTCCGTGCAGGTAGCCGCCCAGCAAATGAGCGAAGCCCAGGCATCGGCACTTTTAGTGCTAAAGCGGGGTGCTGGCGAGCCGCGCTATAGCTTTAAGGATAGCGAAGGCGAAACGTGGCAGATGTACGGCATCATGACCGATAGTGATTTCCGTACGGGGGTCGTGGCGAAGGGACTTGACCCCTCAACGCCTATTGAGCAGGTCATCACGCCGCGGCTGATCACTGTGCAATCGGATGTATCGATATACGAAGCGATGCTGATCATGCTGCGCAATAACGTGCATCATCTGCCGGTGCTTTATCGCCAACGTCCCGTGGGGGTGGTTCACCTATCGGACATTATCCGCTACGAAACCCACAGCGGTTTATATTTGGTCAGCAATATCTTCAACCAATCGAGCGTGGAAGGGTTGTCGCGCTTGGTGCCTGACGTTCGGGCTGCTTTTGTGCGGATGGTGGAGGAGGGAGCTAATTCACAGATGGTGGGCAGTGCGCTTTCCACCATCGGTCGAAGCTTTACCCGCCGCTTGTTAGAGCTTGCCGAGGAGTTGCTTGGACCACCGCCTGTACCCTATTGCTATATGGTCAACGGTTCGATGGCGCGTAACGAACAAACCATCGTCACCGATCAGGATAACGCCCTTGTGCTTTCGGATGCATTCGACCCCGAACAACACGATGAGTATTTCTACCAGCTGGCCAAATTTGTCAGCGATGGGTTAGACGCCTGCGGTTACACCTACTGCAAGGGCGACGTGATGGCGACCAATACCAAGTGGCGCCAACCCCTTAAGGTGTGGAAGCGTTATTTCCATGACTGGATGGCTAACCCTACGCCGGAAAAGTTACTCCATAGCTCGATTTTCTTTGACCTCGACAGCATCTACGGCGAAGACGTCTATATTAGGGAGCTGCAGGATCTCATCGCCACCCAAGCGCCCAAATCACCGCTGTTTCTTGCTGCGTTGGGCCGGAATGCGCTTAACCGTACACCGCCGCTTGGGGTATTCCGTACGTTTGTGATGGAACAAGATGGCAAACATAACAACTCCATCAATCTGAAACGCCGCGGTACCGCCCCCATGGTGGATCTTATCCGCGTTCACGCGCTCGCGTGCGGTTCTAAAGCGCAAAACTCGTTTGAGCGACTGCAGGCCATCAACAATACGCAGCTGCTCGCCAGCGGGGTGGGCAATAAGCTGAGCTACGCGCTTGAGTTTTTATGTCTATCGCGTATACGCCACCAGATGATTGATCTACAAGAGGAGAGAAACCCGGATAATAATATTGAGCCTGAGAACGTGGAGAGTAATGAACGTCACGGGTTGAAAGATGCCTTCCAAGTGCTGAGTAATGCGCAAAAATTCCTCAAGTTCCGCTATCCGATGCCGTCTAGTCGGCAGGGGCGGCGCTAATGGTTGGCATTCGGCCGAGGAAAAAAATTACTCAGGCGGATTGGCACGCCTATATGCAACAGCGTGCCAAGGTAGCCAATGATCCCGAGATAGCACGTTTTTTTAACACATCCTTACCCGCCGCTGATACGCCCATCGGCGAAGTGCCGATGGTGGCACTGGATATGGAAACGACCGGGCTCGATGAACGCAGCCATGCGATTGTGAGCATCGGGATGGTGCCGTTTACGCTTGATCGTATCAAGCTATCTGAGCGCCGCTACTGGGTAGTGAACCCCCCAAGCCCGCGCCCGCTTTCAGCGTCGTCGGTGACGTATCATCATATTACGCATTCAGAAATTGCCCACGCGCCGGATTTGAACGAGATATTAGCGCCTATTTTGGAAACACTAGCCGGGCGATTGGTGGTGGTGCACTTTCGTAATATTGAAAGGCCGTTTCTGGACGCCGCGGTAAAAGCCAGGCGCGGTGAGGGCGTGTTGTTCCCGATGATCGATACGATGTCGCTCGAAGCACGTTTGTATCGCCAGTCGCTGTGGGCGCGCTTTCGCCGCTGGGTCGGGCGCCCACCGGTTTCGATCCGTTTAAACGCTAGCCGTCAGCGTTACGGGCTGCCGGTTTACCAAGGCCATCATGCTTTGGTAGACGCCCTAGCCACGGCTGAGTTATTGCAGGCGCAAATTGCGACTCACTATGACGCCAAAACGCCACTTCGCGCGCTTTGGTGTTAATGCATGACGACGAAATAGTCAATCGATAAACGGAGAAGCGACAAAATAGACAAGCACAAAAAAGGGCAGCCCGAAGGCTGCCCTCGTTATTCACGCTATTCGTT
Source organism: Pseudomonadota bacterium (assembly GCA_051746485.1). GTDB lineage: Bacteria > Pseudomonadota > Gammaproteobacteria > Pseudomonadales > Halomonadaceae > Vreelandella. The sequence continues at coordinate 8,268 of JBNJFC010000027.1, read as the reverse complement.
ATTGAGGCGGATAGCTATTGAGCTTTTCGCGTGGCTTTATTTGGTCCGCGGTTCGCTCATCAGCCCCTTGACGATGCCGTAGCAGCCCACCAGTAGTACCAGGGTGAAGGGCAACCCGGTGGTGAGGGCGGCTGTCTGCAGTGCCGCCAGGCCACCACCCAGCAGCAGTGCGATGGCCAGCGCCCCTTCAATCAGCGCCCAGAAGATACGCTGGGGCTTGGGGGCGTCCACCTTGCCGCCGGCGGTGATGGAGTCGATCACCAGCGAACCGGAGTCCGACGAGGTGATGAAGAACACAATCACCAGCGTGATACCGACAAAAGAGGTAATAGACGTTAGCGGCAAATACTCCAGCATGGTGAATAGCTGTAGTTCCAGAGCGGCATCTTGCACTTCGGTGATACCTTCATTTACCACCTGATCAATGGCAGTGGTACCGAAGGCGGTCATCCACACTACCGATGCCATCGTTGGCACCAGGAGCACCGAAATGAGGAACTCACGCACGGTGCGGCCGCGGCTAACCCGGGCGATAAACATGCCGACGAAGGGAGACCAGGCAATCCACCAAGCCCAGTAGAAGGCCGTCCAGCCTTGACTGAAATTAGCATCTTCACGCCCGAACGGCATCGAGAACGCCGGTAGGTGGGTCACGTAGCCGATCAGATTGTCGATTACGCCGGTAGCGATCATTAGCGTCGGACCCACGGCAATCACGAACAGCAGCAGTAAAGCGGCGAGTACCATGTTGAGCTGCGAGAGGCGCTGCACGCCTTTATCCACGCCGAGCATGATAGAGCCAAGCGCCACGAGGGTAATCCCCAAGATCAGCAACACCAAGGTGGTATCACCGGAGGGAATGCCGAACAGGTAGTTGAGGCCTCCAGCCGCTTGGGTGGCGCCGATGCCTAGCGAGGTGGTCAGGCCAAACAAGGTGGCGAACACCGCCAGGATATCGATCACGTGACCCGGCCAACCCCAAATACGCTCACCCAGAATTGGGTAGAAAATCGAGCGCATGGTCAACGGCAGACCTTTGTTAAAGGCAAAAATCGCCAGAGATAGGCCGACGATGGCGTAGGCGCCCCACGGGTGAAAGCCCCAGTGGAAGATGGTGGCGGCCATGCTCAGATCGATGGAGCCGGCCTGGTCCCCAGCGGCAGCACCCAGCGGGGCCCAGTCGGTACGAATACCGTCTTCACCAGTGCTAATGCCACCCATCGCGGTACCGTAATGGCCCAGCGGCTCGGATACGCCGTAGAACATCAGACCGATGCCCATGCCAGCGGCAAACAGCATCGAGAACCAACCGGCGTAGCCGAAGTCCGGTGTAGCATCAGCGCCGCCGATGCGCACCTTACCCAGCGGTGTAAAGATCAGTACCAGGGCCAGGACCACGAAAACATTAGCCCCGAGCAGGAAAAACCAGCCTAAATTGGTGGTTAGGAAGCTGAACATGCTGTTGAAGATCGGCTCCATCTGTTCCTGCAAGGCCAGCGTCAGGATCACAAACAGAAGGATCACGATTGAGGAGAAGATGAAGACCTTGCCGTGCAGGTCGACATCTATCCCCATTGGGGAGGCGGTAATGTTGTCCTGACCGATCACGTAATCGGTATCAATTAAGTTGGCCGCACCTTCCGGCGCTGGAATACCCTCTGACGATGGCGTGTCGTCGTCAGGTCGTTGAGTGTTATTTTCCACGAGATATCTCCGTAGCGCGATAAGTTTACATTGCCTTTGTTGGCGCAATGATCAATTCAAAGCGTGCGCCGTTAAACGCAAGTCGCAAAACACGATTTAATGCGGTCTTACCAAGAAAACAGAGGCATCTGTATGGGAGGCGACTTTGCCACCGTGGGCGGGCATCACCGCGTCTAGCTTCTTGGGCAAGTGGGTGGCCATGATGATTAAATCGGCACCAAGCTCGTCAATGGCTTTCACTAGAATGTCGTCAAGGTTAGCCACCGGGTCCGTTGAGCCATACGCCTTGGCTGTCACAGGTTGCCCATGCACGCTATGGCGCTTTTGTGCGAAAGCGTCGAGTTTTTGCTCGTACTCATTCGGGGTGCGCGCAACGCTATTGGGAGTGTTGGAGGTGACGCCAACGTAGGTGATCTTGGCGTCATAGTGCTTGGCCATATCGGCAACAACATCGAGAGATGGCTCCAGCACGTCGATGTGTGCCAGATCAATGGGCACCATAATGTGCTTAAACATGCAAAACTCCTTAGCTGTTTTAGGCGATGATCCTTTCCCTAACGCGGCCACACGCAGAGTGTGGCCGCTTAACCGTATGTTTAATTGGTTTTACGAATCGCCATTAACCCACTCGTCGACGAGATCTTGGTTATCTTCAACCCATTGTTTGGCGTTTTCGTAAGGGTCTGTACCGTCTTCACGGTTCATGAGCATGACTTCGCCCATTTGCTCGGGTGTCCACTCAAACGCGTCTAGGATAGCGTAGGCTTCAGGCATATCTTCGCCCAAACCTTCACGAACCACAGTGTGGATCTGCTCAGCGCCGCCATAGACGTTTTCGGGATCATCAAGATATTTCAGATCCCAACGCGAGAATTTCCAGTGCGGTGTCCAACCAGTCACGACAACGTTTTCTTCGTTCTGGATCGCGCTTGCCAGAGCGGCCGTCATGGTGGCGCCGCTGCCGCTGCGCAGGTTTAGGTCAAGGTCATAGGTATCCACTACCTCTTCGGTGAGGCCCATGATGCCTGCACCAGGGTCGATACCGATGATCTCGCCATTGAAGCTATCAGCGTGATCGTTAAGCTCAGCAATCGAGTCAACATCGCTGTATTCAGGAACCACAAGACCTAGCTTGGTGCCGTCCAGGTTAGCGCCTAAATCTTCGATATCGCCGCCAAGACGCTCCATGTAGTCAGCATGCGTAGTGGGAAGCCATGCCGCGACGATAGCGTCGGCATCGCCGGTCGCGAGGGCTTGGAACATTGCCGCCGCGGATAGCGATGTCAGGTCAACGTCATAGCCTTCTTGCTCAAGTACGGCAGCCATGACGTTGGTGGAGGCAACCTCGGATGACCACTCGACATACGCCAAGTTAATGGTGTCGTGGTCGTCTGCCTGGACAGTGCTGCCAGCAGCGAGGCCAGCACCGGCTACTAGGGCAAGCGAGGCTAAACGTACGTGGCGATTTAATGTGTGCTTTTTCATTCAGTGGTCCTTCTTTTGGTTGATCGTCATAAGCGTTACAAAATAACGCTAAGTAAGCAATTTAAAGGTTACTGATTGCGCATGACTTATCTAGCATGGTTGTGAAAAAGCCCCTAATCAAGGGGCTTTTCTCACGGGCTTTTTCAAAGCACGTTCTCAATGCGGCAAAAACGCGAGTGAAAAGGAAGCATATTACTTGGCACGTGTGCGGCGTAGTGACTGTGTCAGTCGGTCTAGCAGCATGGCCAAAATGACCACGGCGATGCCGGCCTCAAAGCCGTCACCCGGGCGCAAGCGCTGAATGGCGCGCCAGACTTCACTACCCAAACCGTCGGCGCCGATCATCGCTGCAATAACGACCATCGAGAGTGCTAGCATGATAGTTTGGTTGACCCCTGCCATGACGGTTGGCAGTGATAGCGGCAGCTGAACCTTGAAGAGTTTTTGGCCACGGGTGGAGCCGTAAGCATCAGCAGCTTCAATCAGCTCTACCGGTACCTGACGAATGCCTAGAGCAGTAAAGCGAATGGCTGGTGGCATGGAGAAAATCACCGTAGCAAAAATCGCCGATACCGAACCGATACCGAAAAAGGGTATCGCCGGGATCAAGTAAACAAACGCGGGCATGGTCTGCATGAAATCAAGAATCGGCATGACCCCACGATAAAGCCGCTCAGAGAGCGCTGCCCCAATACCGACCGGGATCGCAATGACGATGGCGACGAGCGTGGCGATGACCACCAGCGTCAGCGTTTCGATCATCGGGTTCCAAAGCCCCAGGTTCCAAATCAGCGCCAGCCCAGCCACTGCGCCTATCGCGAGGCGATACGACGAGGCACGCCAGCATAAAACGGCGATAAGCGCCATTAACGCCCATTCAGGCAGCCACATCAGGCCATCGTTTAATACTTCAATACCGGTTTGGGTAACGCGTGAGATAGCCCGAGTGACGACCGAGTATTCACTGGTGAGCCAGTTTAGGCCGCCTTCAATCCAGGCGCCCAGCGGGATGCGTGTAATTTCCATTATTGATCTCCTGCGCGTGCCAGTTCGCCTAAGACGGCGCCTTTGACCACGACGCCCAGTAACCGCTGATCTTCATCGACGACAGCGATGGGGAAGCTTTTGTCGCTAAACATCGCGAACAAGTTTTGTAGCGGCTCATCCGGCGTTACGCGGCGAAAATCTTGCGTCAAGTAATTCGCGATGCCTTCGGCGCCATCCTCGATGGCTTGGCTGGCCGCATCCACTTCCAAAAGACCCTGAAGCTTGCGGTCGTTATCGGTCACGTAGATGGAATCCATGGTGTGATCGCGCATTTTACGCAGTGCCGTGCGCGGGCCGTCGCCGACACGTGCGGTAGAGCGCACTTTGCGCATGGCGTTTTCAGCAGTGAGGATACGCGACATGTCGACGCCTTCGATAAAGCGACGCACGTAATCATCAGCAGGCTTGGTGAGAATCTCTTCAGGCGTACCAATTTGCACAATTTCGCCGTCTTTCAGCAGCACGATACGATCGCCAATGCTCAGCGCTTCGTCCAAATCGTGGGTGATGAAGACGGTGGTCTTCTTCGTTCTGGCCTGTAGCTGTATGAGCTCTTGCTGCATGTCTTTACGGATGAGCGGGTCGAGCGCCGAAAAGGCCTCATCCATGAGCAACACGCTGGCGTCGTTGGCTAATGCGCGCGCGAGCCCCACACGCTGCTGCATACCGCCCGATAGTTGGTCGGGATAAGCGTCTTCCCAACCGTCGAGCCCCACTTGGGTGAGCGAATCTTGGGCGATTTTTTTACGCTCGGCCTTATCGACACCACGTATTTCCAAGCCGAACTCGGCGTTTTGCTGCACCGTCCGGTGCGGAAAAAGGGCAAAGTTCTGAAATACCATTGAAAAATGGCGGCGGCGGCACTCTAGTAGCGCTTTCTCGCTCAATGCGGGAATATTTTCGCCGTCAATGATGATCTCACCTTCGGTGGTGTCAATCAGGCGGTTGAGGCAGCGAATCAACGTCGATTTGCCAGAGCCTGAAAGCCCCATGATCACTAAGAGCTCGCCTTCATAGACATCGAAGTCGATGTTAGAAAGGCCGAGAGTTAGCCCTGTTTTGTCAAAAATTTCTGGACGCTTAAGGCCTTGGTTGCGTAGCTCCAACCCCTTTTTGGGGTTCTTGCCGAACACTTTGCTTAAGCCGCGCACCTGAATTTTGACGTTACGTGTCTCGTCCATCGGCTATGCCTTTGTTGATAGAAAAAATAGTTAATAGAAAAAATAGCCATGCCCTGATCGATGAGCAGCCGATAAGCCGCAAATAATCGACGCTAGCCTTGTCCAAGACTAGCGTCGAATGATCCATTCATCATAAATAAAAGAGGCATGAAGTCTGTTTAA
>JBNJFC010000027.1:0-2589 GCA_051746485.1 Pseudomonadota bacterium | reverse complement strand
AGCAGCCGATAAGCCGCAAATAATCGACGCTAGCCTTGTCCAAGACTAGCGTCGAATGATCCATTCATCATAAATAAAAGAGGCATGAAGTCTGTTTAAAATATTACATTCAATTATACATAAGTGATGGCAAACTTCCACAAAGTGCCATGTGTGTCTGCTATATCGCCTCACTATGCGCTATTGATGCAGCTGTTGGCGTTTACTTAGCCTGCGGTTTTAAACGGTAAAGCGCTCCTTGGCTCTCATCGGTGAGTAAATAAATGCCACCTTCCGGTGATTGGTGCACCGCACGAATCCGCCCAAGTTGCCCTTCAAGTAATACTTCTTCCTGGGTAACCTTTTGCCCCTCCAGCGCCAGGCGGATTAGCGTTTCACTGGCAAGCCCGCCGGCGAGCAGCTGCCCTTGCCATGGGGCAAAGTCGCTGCTGGTGACTTCGGCTAAACCGGACGGCGCAAAACGACCGGTAAAGACATAAACGGGGTCGACCATACCTGGAAGGGTATTCGCACCAATCGGTTCATTGGTGGCGTAATCGTTGCCGCGGCTAACTTCCGGCCAACCATAGTTTTTACCCGGTTGCAGGTAGTTAAGTTCATCCCCGGTACGTGGGCCGTGTTCGGTGGCCCACGGCTCGCCGTTTTCGCGCACGATCATACCCTGAATATTGCGATTGCCCAGGGTGTAAATCTCATCGAGCGTATTGGCGTCATCAACAAATGGATTGTCGTCCGGAACGCCGCCAGTGGCAGTTAAACGCAGCGTGGAGCCGGCGTGATCGTCGCTCGCTTGGGCGCGGCTTGGGTCGCGGCCGCGATCCCCAATGCTCATCAGCAGCGTGCCATCAGGTAGCCAAGCAAGACGAGAGCCGTAGTGACGGCCGGGAGAGGAAGCACGGTCTTGTTCAAACACAAGCTCAACATCGGTGAGGGTCTCGCCTTGCCATTTGCCCCGCGAAAGCGCCGTGCGGCTGTGGTTACCGTCGGGCTTGCTCCAGGTGAAGTAAACCCAGTCATGCTCGCCGCCTGCTTCACCAAAGCGCGGATGCAGTGACACGTCTAATAGGCCCCCCTGGCCGTGGGTGCTGACCTTGGGCAATCCGGATAGTGTTTGTTTATCGCCATTTTCTGCAATGAGTATTAAGTTGCCGCTACGCTCGCTGACGAGATAGCGCCCATCAGGTAGACGTGTCACCGCCCACGGATGTTCAAGGCCGTTAGCCACGCGTTCGATATGAAACGTCAGGTGTTCGCTTTCAATCGTCGCTACCGGCTCGCTAGCGAGCGCGTGGCTGATGACGTACGAGTGGGTCATGAACAGTATGGCAGCCGAGGTGATAAGGGGGCGGATTACAGCGCGGGACAGCATCACATTCTCCTATCAAACGTTGTGGCATGTCCTTAAGCCTAGCTCACATCAAAAGCGCCAGCAGAATCGGCAGGTAGATGAGCGCCAGTAGGGTCGAGCAAAAGACGAGACTTGCCACGTAAGCCGGCTCGCGGCCCGATTTTTGAGCAAACAGGTAATTGAACACCGCCACCGGCATGCTCATTTGCAGCACCAAAATACTCTGTGCCATGGGTGGAAGACCAAGCGCGTGGCCGATAAACCAAGCGGCGGTTGCGGCAAGGGGAATACGCACGAGGCTGAAACCAACGCCCGAGCGTAGGCTTCTCACCTGGATGCTAGCAAGCGATACGCCGAGGGTGATCAGCATCAGCGGCACGGTAAAACCGGACATTAAATCCACGCTGTTAGCGAGCCACAGCGGGAGCGAGGTGTCGGTGAGCAATAGCGCCATGGCGATAACAATGGCGTAAACCGTAGGGGTTTTGGCTAAGGCTTTGAGAGGATTGCCTCGGCTTGCGAGAACGGTGCCAAGGGTGAACTGAAACAGTGAGACGGTCACCATCACGGTAATGCCGTAGGCAAATCCCGCGCTGCCAAACGCGTACAGTACCACGGGCAAGCCCATATTGCCGGTGTTGGGATACATCATCGGCGCCAGCAACACGCGCCAGTCATGGCGCAACAGCTTGGCAACAACAAAGGTCGCCGCGGCCATGCTAATAATTACCAAGGCGGTCGCCAGCATCGTTCGCCCGAAGGTGCTGGCGTCAATTTCCGCGCCGCTTAGGGAGGCCAGTACAAGCGCTGGCGTGCCGATGTTAAAAACCAAACGCGTGACAAAATCGACCGGGTAAGGGTGGCCCAAACGTACCCAGGTAAAGCCCAGCCCAGCACCGGCGAGAACGGGTGCCATGACGGCAAAGAGTTCAGCAAGCATGGCGCCTCCAAGCGCGGGCAACAGCGGGAAAGGGAATGACGAAGCGCGCTATTCTGCTGATGCCCTAGTGCTGATGCAACAATGTTGGCGCCACCGTCGAGGTGTTTGGCACGGGAGATGGGGATGCGGCATAACCGCCTTGCCAGTCGCACGGGGTTGCATCGCGCAGCATGTTAAGCAGCGCGGAGACTTTGCGTGGCTGCTGACCATAGGCATACACCAAGGTGACAGGCAACGCGTCCGGCTGCCAGTCCGGCAGGCAGCAAATAAGTTCACCCGGATGCGCGGCCTCGCGCTTTGC